>JAAYBX010000171.1 GCA_012729955.1 Clostridiaceae bacterium | reverse complement strand
TGCGCCTTTTTACGCTTTTGACTGCAATTGCCGTTGTAAATTATGCTTGTTGTTAGCGCCTTTTCTGACACTTAGCATTTTTCGCCGCTTCTTTCGGCTCGTTTTACCTTTTTATGCGATTGCCCTGTAGAAAAGCAGTCAGGCTGGTGCCATATGAGGTCAGGGCATTTTACTATTTTTGTACACTAGCCTTAATATGCTATGTTCTGGTAAATTATATATTATTTACATTTTATATACTGATATAACTTTTAAATAGTAATATTCATTGTAAAAAACACCCAGGACTTAAGTCCTGGGATGTTAATCTGTAATGTCTTGTTATGTTCAAAGATTCTATCTTTGAAAATGCTCTTATCTCTTTGAGAACTGTGAAGCTTTTCTTGCTTTCTTGAGTCCTGGTTTCTTTCTTTCTTTTTCTCTTGGGTCTCTTGTAAGATAACCGGCTTTTTTAAGTTCTGTCCTTAAATCTGGGTTAGCTTCAAGCAATGCTCTTGCTATTCCATGTCTGATAGCGCCGGCTTGGCCTGTAAATCCGCCGCCCTTTACATTTACAAGCACATCATATTTCCCTCTGAGCTTTGTCACATCAAGTGGCTGATTTACTATGATTGTGAGTGTTTCTAATCCGAAATACTCGCTTATATCCTTATCATTTATTGTAATGTTTCCTGTTCCTGCAACTAATCTGACTCTGGCCACAGAACTCTTTCTTCTTCCTGTTCCGCAATACTGTGTCATAACTTAACCTCCCGCTATTTATTCAGATCCAGAACTACTGGGTTCTGTGCCTGATGGTTGTGTTCGCTTCCTGCATATACCTTCATCTTCTTAAGCATATGGCTTCCTAATGTATTCTTTGGAAGCATACCTTTGACAGCCTGAGTGATAATTCTGTCAGGATGCTTAGCCATCATATCTTTGTATACTACTTCCTTTAATCCACCGATGTAACCAGTGTGTCTTCTGTACATCTTCTGTGTTTCTTTCTTTCCTGTTACAACAATCTTCTCGGCATTGATTACTATTACATAATCTCCTGTGTCAACTGATGGTGTGAATTCAGGTTTGTTCTTTCCTATAAGAATCTTGGCTATCTCGCTTGCTAATCTGCCCAGTGTCTGGCCGTTAGCATCTATGACATACCACTTTTTCTCTATGCTGTCAGCTTTTGGCATAAAAGTCTTCATATTCTGCTTGTTCTCCTCCATAATTAATGCCGTTTTACACGGCATGGGTAATTTTAATATATATCTCGCATCTTGTCAACATGTTTTTTATATATCTCGCGAAATCTTTTTTATTCTCTTAAATGCTCTTTAAATCGCCGTTTATCTCGTGTTTCATTCCAGAAATTCGTCAAGTATGAGGTTATAGTGGGGGAGCATGTTTTCCATGAAGTACTTTACCTCTGGAAGATCTGAATCTTCAATACTCTTCTTTAATGAATCATATGCTTTGTCGAAATCCCTGTTGCCTCTGTCTTTTTCTTCCTTACATTTTATAAAGCCTGATATTTTGTCAGCCGCCTTAATAATCTTCTTATCCTCTGCGGAAGGATTGAAATATTCCACATAACTTTCTTTTATGCTTTCATCCTGCATCATAATGATATTATTTACTGCATCTGATTCTATCTTCTTATATGCTTTTTCAATTTCCTTATTTGCATACTTCACAGGTGTTGGAAGATCTCCTGTAAGCGCTTCATTAACATCATGAAACATCGCACCTGCAGTAATCCTGTTAACATCATAGTTCCTGCCAAATTTAGCATTCCCGATAAGAGCAAGCCCCTGGGCAATAACTGCGACATCATAACTATGCTCTTTTAAATTCTCATAACTGGTATTGCGCATGAGCCCCCATCTGTTGATGTATCCTATCCTGTGTATAAAAGCGAAAAAACTGCCCTTCTTCATCCTGAAACCTCCTGATCAATGGATTCTGCAAATAGAAATCCTATTTCCACCCTTCTTTCCTCTCCTAAAAACGGGACAAGCAGGGTAAGCTTGCTTTTGTGTTTGTCAACAGAGACAATTTTACCTTTGAAACTTGTAAGCGGCCCTTTGGTTATAACCGCACTCTGTCCTTCCTTAAAACTCACTTCCGGAGCCTCTATTACTCCGTGTACATTCATAATACCTGCAAGAAGCTCCATTTCCTCAGCAGGAACCGGCAGAAGTGTGAAGGTACTCCTGTCTCTTAACAGCCTGTACACACTAGGTATCCCTTTTAATATATTATATATCTCTACATCAATTATCCCATTTGCAAATACATATCCAGGAAATACTGTTTTGTAAGATTTTATTCTCTGTTTTTCTTTTTTTATGAACTTTATCGCTGTTGGGATGACGAAGTTCAACTTAATATCTTTTCTTTCGCATATTCTGACAAGATTATTTCTTGCTTTGGTCTCATCACCACTTTTTACATGAAACACATACCACGAATTTATATATCCCTGTTCATCGCTTATTACAGTTTCATAGCCTTGCGTCATAATATACCTCTTTTTTTAATTTTAACATTTATGCCATGCTAATACAATATACCGCAGCAATCGATACACACAGGAACGGACCTAATGATATCTCCTGTCCGCGTATGCCTTTTGATAAGAATGTATATATCGCTGCGGGCAAAAAAGCTAACATGAATCCATATACCATTCCGCTAAATCCTAATACAAGCCCGCAGACAAAGCAGAGCTTGACATCTCCTCCTCCAACCCCTTCTTTTTTGAATATTAGAAGAGACATGCAGTTCATTAATTCCAAGAAACCTCCTCCGATTATGCATCCTAATATCCTGCTTTTAATGCTTTCTATATACGGGTATTCTATGGTTATAAGTATTATCCCGACAAGTAATATAACCACATGGAACCTGTCATATATGTATCCTGCCTGAACATCTGTATATGTTATGCAGCACAGGCAGAAAAGGAATACTATTAATAGAATCCTATTTAAAATATCTGTCTCTAATGATACAGATATTATAAAGGAGAGAGACAGTAGTATAGAAAGCATGAATGTCATGTCATCATAGAATAAAGAATTGTCTGCATATGACAGTCTTCTTAATGGTCTCACCATAAGTTTTGACAGCAGTATAGAGACTGAAACAAACAGAAGGTAATCAATAATCATTTGTCTATTATTTCCTAACCTTCTGTATTAATACACAGACAATCATATTCTTGTGGAAATACCTTAAGATAATGTTATACAATAAAACGGAGGTAATAAGTTATGTATGATATATCTGTAAATAGGAATATAGAGTGGAAAGCCTTCTGGCTTCATGATCCCATATTCAAGAAACAACCAGTTATCCAGCCTGTCGACGCAAGAAGATCAAAATACTTAAGGACCGAAATTCATAACAGGCATACATTATTCCGCAAAGAATTCAATGTTGAAAATCTTCCAGTTAAAAGTGCGAAACTGTATGTTACTGCAGATGACTGCTATAAGGCGTATGTAAACGGTAAATTTTTAGCATACGGGCCTGCCCAGGCTTTAAGCTTCGCATATAACTATAACGCTTTTGAGATAAAGAAGCTTCTAAAGCCAGGGCTAAATACCATCGCTTTCCACATATTCTATCAGGGAATGCTGAACATGGCGCTTATCTCCGTAGATAACCTTAACGGCATGATATGCATGCTAGAGATGGAGTATACAAATGGAAAAACTCAAAGAGTATCTTCAGATGACTCCTTTAAATGCTATCAGCTTATGGCTTATTCATCTGACAAAGTATATGGATATGAAACACAGTTTTCTGAAAATATTAATCTTAACCAGTTTCCATACGGATGGAATAAAACAGGTTTTAATGATTCAGATTGGTTAACTCCTTTCATTTCCTCAATTCCGTACCCTATGTCATATAATCTAGCACCGCAGATAACTCCAACCGTTTCATTTGATATTTCCTATCCAGTTAATATTATTAGAAAAACAAAAGGCAATTATCTTCTGGATTTCGGTCAGGAAATATGTGGAAACACCGTAGTAACCGCAAAGGGTAAAAAAGACCATGTTATAATCATATGGCATGCTGAAGAATTAGATGAAGACGGTACATCTGCAAGGCATAACATGCGGTGCGGATGCGATTATGAAGAGACTATTACTCTAAGCGGTAAAGAAGATAAATCTGACACAGCAGAATTCTTTGATTTTAAAGCTTTCCGATATATTGAAGTATTTAACTTCCCTGGAAAACTTACAAAGAAAAGCATATTTGTTAACCACAGGCATTACCCTATACCCAAGAATCATGCTATTAACAAAACTGACAATGCCTTATTCCAAAAAATATGGGAAATGTGTGAAAAAGGTATTATTGAAGGTACGCAGGAATCATACATAGACTGCCCGACAAGGGAAAAAGGCGCATTCTTAGGAGACGGCCTTATAACCGGACTCTCTCACCTTTCCTATACCAATGATGCAAGGATAATGAAGAAATTTCTCTATGACTGCATGAATAGTGCAAGACTATGCCCCGGACTATTCTGCACTACAGTAACATATGACGCATCCCAGATGATAGACTATTCGCTTGTTTTTCCAATTGTATTAAATAAGTATTTTGAATATACAAACGATATAAAAACACTGAAGGATGCACTCAATGTTTTGGAAGGCATCTTATCTTACTACGCTCAGTTTTACGAACCTGAAGGGATACTGGGACAGATAAAGCATGTGCACAGAGACCAGTACACAGTATTAGTAGACTGGCCAGTCATTTACAGAGACGGATATACTGATGAGATTATTAACAGTTCGAACTGCTTTGGCAACCTTGCGTATCTTGGAATCTTAAAGGAAACCTCAAAGGTATATTCATATACAAAAAATGAGTTAAGAGCAGAGGCACTCTTACAAAAGGCCAGACAGCTTGAGAAAGCTCTGATTAAAGCTTTTTACGATTATGATACAGGATTGTTCAATATATCAAAAACATCATCTTATCATAATTTCCATGATGCTGTATTCGCTCTTTATTTCGGTTTACAGCTTCCAAAAGGATATAAGCCAATATTGGACTTTATAAAAGCTAGAGGAATCGTATGCGGTGTGTACTTTACATACTACTATTTCTCAGTTCTTTACAGCTACAGGGAATATGATAAAATCTTTGAACTTATGGTTTCAGATGAGAGAAACTCATGGAAAACAATGCTGAACACAGGCGTGACCACATGTATAGAGGCATGGCATCCTGATGATAAGAAAAACTGCAGTCTCTGCCATCCATGGTCCAGTTCGCCAATGATTTTCAATGATATCTTTTATGGTATATCATCATATGGCACAGGTTATAAAACATTGCAATTCAAGCCAAGGATGCCAAAACAGTTTAGCAGTGGTAAGTATACAAAACCTACTCCTCTTTCAGATATAACAGTAAGTTTTAAAAGAGAAGGAAATAGAGTTATATATCAACTTACTCTAAAAAAAGCATGCCAGGTATTTGTCTGTCTGTCAGACAAAGAAAAAGGGCATTTTATAGATGCCCCTGCAGGTATAACTGAATTTATCCAGGTATCGGATTAGACCCTTTCAGTTCTTTTCAGACCTATTATATACAGACCATTTCCCAAAACATATTTGACTGCAGCCGTGAGCAAAATTCTGAATTTCTTATTATCTTCAGCATTCAGTATTGTGTGTGAGTTATAGAACTTATTAAAAGCCATACATACATCGATAAGATAGCGGGATATGCATGAAGGTTCGAGATCTTTTAAAGCCTGGTCGATTTTCTCATTGAATAGTGATAAAGTCTTAAGTAAAGCAAATTCCTCATCATTTGTCATATGGCTTGGCTCTATGTTATCCATATTAATATCATCCTCAATAAGCCCTGATTTCCTTAATACTGAACACGCTCTTGCATATGTATACTGAACATAAGGACCAGTGGAACCATCAAAGTTCAAAGCATCTTCCCAAGAAAAATCAATATCCTTTATCCTGTTATTTGAAAGGTCAGAAAATACTATCGCGCCTACGCCTATATCTAATGCTTTCTGCTCTTTGTCTTCCATATCAGGATTCTTTTCATTGATTATATCCAGAACCCTTTTTGCAGCTTCACTAAAGAGATCATCAAGATAAATTATGTTTCCCTCACGGGTAGCTAACTTAGCTCCACCCATTGAAACCATTCCAAATCCAACATGTTTTAAATCTTTTGCCCATTTATAACCCATAAGTTCCACTACTTTAAACCATTGTTTGAAGTGGAGATCCTGTGCTGTTGCTGTGACATATATGCACTTGTCGAAATCATATGTTTTCTTTCTATACATCGCTGCAGCTATATCCCTTGTAGCATACAAAGAAGAACCGTCAGACTTAAGAATAAGACATGGCGGCATGTTATATTCTTCTAAGTTTACAATCATCGCTCCGTCGCTGTTTACAAGAAGATTCTTATGCTTCAACTCTTCAATTACCGGTTCCATCTTATCATTATAGAAAGATTCCCCTGCATAGCTGTCGAATGATATATCCAGCATTTTATATGTCTTTTCTATATCTAATAAACTTATATCTTTGAACCATTTCCAAAGCTCTACCGCTTCCTCGTCCTTCTTTTCCAGCCTTGAAAACCATTTTCTTGCCTGATCGTTCAAAGAAGGGTCTTTCTCCGCTTCAGAATGGAATTTAACATATATTCTCACAAGCTCTTCTGTACCCTTTTCTTCAATTAATTCCTTAGAGCTCCAGCTTTTATATGCAACGATAAGTTTACCGAACTGGGTACCCCAGTCACCAAGATGGTTTATGCCGACGCATTTATATCCTCTGAACTCATGAAGCCTTCGAATTGAATGGCCTATAACCGTAGAACGCAGATGCCCTATATGGAAAGGTTTTGCGATATTCGGAGCGGAATAATCAATACAGACCGTTTTACCAGCATTTTCATTACTCTTTCCGAACTCTTCTTTCCCAATAACCATATTCTTTAGTATGTTGTTTACCATGTACTCTCTTTTTATAAATATATTGAGATATCCGCCTTTGCTTTCGCACTTTTCCACAATATCAATATCCAAAGAATTCACAAGCAAATCGGCTATGGCGATAGGAGACTTTCTTAATACCCTGCTAAGTTTGAAACATGGTAATGCAAGATCACCCATTTCAGGATTAGGAGGATACTCCAGATTGTCCATAATATCGGTCCAGCTTAACTGCTCGATACTCTTCTCAAGTTTTTTTGCTACAACACTCTTTATATCTTTCATAATGATCTTCTTTCATTAATTTGCTGTCTTGCTGCTTAATATACTAGTAAACCTTATGTGGGTTACTGAATTATCCCTTATATTAACATAAAATAACTGGTTTTCCAATAATTCCATATACCTTTACTTATATATGTAGATTTATATACTTTTACATTTACTATTCTTTAGCATCTATGAAGACCAAGTCATTAGGTTTGACATAACCAAGCCGTATCCTTGCCATCATCTCAAAATATTCATCTGTTCCTGCAATGGACTGGTAATAGAGGAGCTGTTCATGTTTAGCATCCTGTTCTCTTATTTTTTCCTGTACTCTCTGCTTTTCCACAATGAGCATATCAATCCTCGGCTGCTGTGAAAAGATGATATATATAAAATATGCTATGAATACGAATGATATTAATGTGAATAATCTTTTTTTAGTTTTACTTTTCATTAAAAGCCTTCCTCTTTAGTGTAAATGTATTTTATCATACGAATGAGTTTTGTCAATATATTGAGCTTTTAGTATCTCAAATAACTGTAATTTTGCCGTAACTATTCAAACACCTTAAATGTCCAACCGTAACTTATCAGCTCATCAAGAAATACAGGCAGCGCTTCTATATTGTCAGGTGTCACTATGTGAAGCTGGTATATAGCTCCCTCATGGACATCCTTGGCAAGTTCACTGTATGCATACTCCCATCCGTTTACAATTGTTCTGTTCCAGTCTGAATATGTTGCATCAAACAGCACTGTTGTGTAACCCAGAGCATTAGCTATATATAAGTCCCTTTCGCAGTACTCGCCTGTTATTGGCCTGTAATATCTCATTCTTTCATATTCATCCCCAAGAGCTGTTTTCAGCAACTTCTCAGTTTTTATGAAGTCATCAATATATTCCTCATCTGTCATTGTGTAAGAAGCTGGGATATGGTAATAACTGTGCGCTCCAAGAGTATGTCCATCTGCATGAATAGATTTTACTTTTTCGGGAAACACTTCGATAAACTCCCCTACAAGGAAGAATGTGGCCAGAATGCTCCTATCTTTCAATATTTCTAAAAGTTTTTCAGTATTGCCTCTTACATGTTCGTACCCCAGATTAAATGTGAGATATATTTCTTTTTCATCTGTATCTATTGTTGTTATTATATTATGTTTTTCTAAAATTTCTGTCTTTGGACCTTTTTCGCTCCAATAGATAATATCCCTTCTCATTTCGCTTGTTTTTGTAAGATCCGCATAAAGATTGTAAAATTCTATATATGTACTGTTTGGAGGTATAACTGTAGGGCTTGGAGAAACAGGTTCAAAAGAAGGCGTTTCCTCTGATGGAGATGGTAAAACTGTCTGTGTGTCAGTAATATTTGGTGTTGCCAAAGGTGTTATAACTGCAGTAAAGGAAGGCTGTTCAGTTTGTTTAACGCATGATGCTAATATAAAAATCAGAAGTATTTGAATGAATAGAAATATCTTTTTTTTCATGTAATTACCTTATGGATATATTTTTATCAGATGGTATGCATGATATCCAGGAATTACCGGTTGCAATCTTTATTTCTTCTCCATTACTAGTGAAAATAAATTTATCTGAATCTGTATCCCTGCTCCACTGTATCTCTATATATTTCCCATCGTTTATGTAGTAGCCATTGCCTGTTCCATATGTTGTAATCGCAACATGTAAGGCTGTATCGTCTATGTACTGGGTGTCCATTTTCAGAATGAAAAGATTTTCAACAGTTATTGGTTCATTCGAATTTCCGTCCACTTGTACGTCTGCAAACTGATGCCTTACATATTCTCCTTTTTCCTGGTCATAAATGAAATACGGGCTGCTTATATAAATACCTGTCAGATAAACTTTTGATGCCTCTTTTCCGTTCTTTGTGCTGCTTTCAGTGGAAAAGTTGAATATCATATCCTGATTTGTCCTTGATATCTCTTCGCTCGAAAGATTCATCATCGTGTTTAGCATATTCTCTCCTGCAGTCACAACGCTATGAACTGACTCCATTCCAGATGCAAGCCTGTCGCTGTCTCTCCAGAAAGGATGCCCGTTATCCTCTCCGAATATACCGTTTACTGTTGTTAATCCTCTGTCTATAAGGTCCTGCTTTGCGTTTTCCAGTCCGTATTCACTATATCCGTAATGGAATATATAACTGTCGAATGCTAATGCCATTTCTGTGAAATATGAGCGCAGACTTCTTACAGCTCCAACTTTTTCAAGTTTGTATGGATCCTGATATATTGCCATGAAACGGGATATGTCATATTCCACCAGCATCTCAATAACTATATCCGCTTCAGATATCCCTACCTGTGGAAGGCTCTGCCTTTTATTCTCTAAGAGTATCGCTATTGGTTTTGATGTCAGTGAAAATTCATGCATGTATTCGCTTTTTCCTGTAAGAGGATTAACAGAAAGCACCAATGAAGGATCTGGCGTCGGTGTCGGAGTCTGTGTCGGAATCAGGCTTTCTTCTGGTGTCTGTGTCGGTTCTGGTGAAACATCAGGCTCTTCAGTATCAGTCTGTGTAGGTGCAGGAGTCTTGCTTGGCAGCACAGGTGATTCCGCAATATTTCCGACTGCATTAAGATAACTGTCACATGAAACTGATAATGCTGATATTGCCAGCATTAGTGTTACTACTATTACTTTTTTGACTAAATTCATGATTTGTCTTTTGTGTTCCATATCTGTCCCCATGTCCAAATAAATTTGTTTAGTTGCGAGTATATTTTCACTCAATAAGCTTGTTATGTCAAATACTTTGAAGGCATATTGTCTTTATTCATAATATATAACTGGATATATATTTTTATGTACCATAATGCTGTGAACACGCTTATGGCTGATACTATAGCTATAAATGGCGAATATATGTCATAGCTATTTGTGTAGTTAAGATAAAGAATGTATGTACAGTTGGCAAAGAATGTGAGCGTCTGCAAAATATGTATGTGCATAAACCTTCTGTCATTTGAAAAGATATATGCCGCAAGTACAAGAAGTATCGAGGGGAAAATATATCTTTCATGCATTTTTGTAGCGAATGAGAATACTACAGTCATAAGAAGTCCCGCTGTCGCAAATGTGAATCCAGGCTTTTTATGGCCTTTTACGAAAGCTGTTGCCGTCAAAGCGCATACTCCTACTATTGCGATATATCCGTATATCTTGTATGGAAGCAGGAACAGTATCTCGCTGTCTGGTACCCAGTTGGTACCCAGCAATGCATAAAGGTTGTACGCATTGACTGTTGCATATGCATACTGCCCCATGGTTCCGAAATACAAACCGAATATCCATAAAGGATGCTGGCGTAATGCAAATGGCAGTATTACAGCAATAAACACTCCCAACCCGATTAAAAGAGAAGTAATGACTTTCTTTAAATTCCTGCTTTTTATGTAGGCGAAAATAAGTATTGGAGCGAATATGAATGCCTGGGGTTTTAGAAGCACTGCAAACACATATGCTACTGTTGCCCATTGCAGCTTATTATTCATAATATTATATGCCGTCAGCATGATAAGGAAAGTAAGTATGCTGTCTATCTGCCCCCATGCAGAAGAGTTTAATATATATGCAATATTAAAAGCCATTAATGCGGACAAGATAACAGATGTTTTCTCGGAAAATCTGTTTTTTGCTATCTTGTATATAAAATACGCGCTAATCAGATCGAAAATTATAGACGGGAGTTTCAGCATAATTATATGCGCAGGGAATGCGAACATTATACCGAATAACTCTCTTAACGCCTCTATCACCCACAGTATGTATATGTATAACGGAGGATAATCACAGTATAGTTTTCCGTTATAGAATTCCAAAAGACCGTCTTGATATGCCTGTTCTCCCCAGTAGCTGAAACAGCCCATGTCCGTATGATGTCCAAGAATAGTTCCTGCAATAAATATACGGAAAACAAATGCAACCAGATATATTGCACCTAGTATTATGTATATCTTATTTACCTTTACTCTTTTTTTGTTAACGTTCTTCATCATTTTTTCTTTCGTATTCACAAAAAGTTATGTGTATGCCCGACTCTGTCATCTGCCTGTCAGATTCATGAACCAGCATCCATTCCTCTGAACTGTCCAGATCAGTAAAATATTTATCAGCATTGAACTTTCCGTGCACTTTGGTTACAAATGCTTTATCACAATAAGGTAAAAAAGCCTCATATATACTCTGACCGCCTATTATGTATATATCATTTGTATCAGTGTCAGATATTCTTTGTAATGCCTGTTCAACACTATGCACAACGATGACATTTTCTTTTAAGAAGTCTTTATCCTTTGTAAGCACTATATTAAACCTGTTCTTTAAAGGTTTTCCATTCTTAAATGACTCAAGAGTCTTCCTGCCCATTATTATAGTCTTATCCAAGGTTCTGTTCCTGAAAAAAGCCATATCCTCTTTAATATTCCATTGAATCTTGCCAAGATACCCTATTCCCCAGTTCTCATCAACCGCTACGATTAAATTCATACTGCAACCTCAATGTTTTTAATCTGATCATTCTTTTTATAATCTGCCAGTTTGAAGTCATCCAAAGTAAATTCATAAAAATCGGTTATTTCAGGATTTATCCAGAATTTCGGAGCAGGATATGTCTCCCTGCTTAAAAGCTCCTCAACTAAAGGTATATGCCTGTCATATATATGCGCATCTGCTATTACATGCACCAGTTCCCCTGCCTTTAATCCTGATACCTGAGCCAGCATATGCATAAGCACAGCATACTGTACTACATTCCAGTTGTTTGCAACCAGCACATCATTGGAACGTTGATTCAGTATTCCATTTAAGGTATTTCCTGAAACATTGAAAGTCATACTGTATGCACATGGATACAGGTTCATTTCATGAAGGTCCGCATGAACATATATGTTTGTCATTATCCTTCTGCTTGCCTTATTATTCCTTAAATCATACAAAACCCTATCTACCTGGTCAAACATTCCTTCTTTGTATTTATGCTTAACAGAAAGCTGGTATCCATATGCTTTACCTATTGAGCCTTCACTGTCTGCCCATGAATCCCATATCTTGCTTTTCAGATCGTTTACATTATTGGACTTTTTTTGCCATATCCACAGTATTTCATCAATTGCATTCTTAAAAGGTGTGGGACGTAATGTCAATATCGGAAATTCGCTGCTTAAATCATATCTGTTCACTACACAGAATTTTTTCACAGTATGAGCGGCTGTCCCATCCATCCACTTAGGACGGACATCTAAATCCTTGTCTGAAAATCCATTATCGATTATATCACGGCACATATTTTTAAATATATCGTCAGCTCTACTCATTTTCAACTCCACTTCCTTTATTCTTTTACATTATACAATCAAATTACTGATATGTGAATAAACCTGCTTAAAAGCTTTTTGAATATTTTTCCAAAGCTTTAATAGAATATTTTGTGATTATACCAGTAAGAACTCCTGCAACAACCGCAAACGCAGTAAGTATTGCAATATACCAGATTATATTTATATTTTTAAGTATCACGAGCGCAGTAAAAAACTGTGCTGTATTATGGACTATCGCTCCTATCACACTTAATCCAATTACAGAAAACTCTACTCTTTTCTGTTTTTTAATTAATGAACATATGGTTATTGAAGCCATTCCTCCAAAGAGACTGAAGAGAAAAGTAACAAGATTACCTCTCAACAACCCTGTAGCTATTATCCTTACAGCCTGAACAGATATAGCATATGCAGGCCCTAACACATATAGCAGTGTCAAAGGAACTACATTTGCCATACCAAGCTTTACACCTGGTGCGATTGCAGAAAAGGGTATGAAACTTTCAGCTATTGAAACAGCTATTGCAAGTGCTGTAAATACTGCTGATATGGTTATTTTCTTTGTACTGTTCATCTTGTAACACCATCCACTTCGGATTCACTGGATATAAGATAAACCAGTACTTTATTAGGAAGGCATGCTATCTGTTTTTTTGATCCCTGCTTGAGTTCCCCCATATGTATACAGTCTTTATTAGAACAGTCAGCAAAAGACATAAATGCAGCACCATCTTTGACACTAACAATGTTTATTACTTTGCCATGTTCATCTTTTATCTGTATCTCATTATCTTTGTATATGGATTCTTTGTATATTATCCTCGAGCCTTGCTGTATAACAAGCACATCACTCTGTTTTGAGTCATTAAAAAGATAAATCCCCAAAAAGATCAAACACACGCATATTAAAATGGATATAAGGAGGACATCAGCCTTTTTCATATGCGTATTTTATCATTAACTGAACCTGTTTGATAGTTCTTTATAGGTCTGCTCATCCTTTAGTGACATTTCTGAAGGATTTACTATATTAACTTTTATATACAAGTCTCCTCTTGTCTTATCCTTTTTATAATAGCCTTTTTCCCTTATCCTAATCTTTGATCCGCCTTTTATTCTTTGAGGTATAGTGACTTTTAATGTGTTATCCGGCATATCTACCTGTACAACGGAACCGAAATATGCCTGCCAGGGATATATATCTACTGTTTTTATCAAATCATCATTATCAAGTGCTAAGGTAGAAGTGTCTTGGAGCTCTATTTTTATGTAAAGATCCCCTCCTGACTGACCCTGTCCTTTCATCTTTATCTTCTGTCCCGACCTTATACCTTTTGGCAGTTTTAGATTAACCTTCCTGTCATTAATGGATACTATCATTTCCTTTTCCGCTAATGCGTCTTCGATAGAGACTTTCATAAAGGCTTCACTGTCAAACTGCTGGGAAGCTGCTCTTGAACTGCGAGTGGATGACTGTCTGAATGGATCTGCATTCATACTTCCCATACCGAGATCTCCGAAAAACATATTAAAGAAATCCGAAAAGTCATTTGATTGTGAAAAACCTGAACCTCTGTTGAAATCATAAGAATTCTTCTGGTTGAAAGATGAAGGATCAAACCCTGCAGAGTTAAAATCATTCATGCCCATGGTATCATAACGCTTTCTCTTTTCATTATCAGAAAGCACCTCATAAGCTTCATTTATTTCCTTAAACTTCTCCTCAGCTCTTTTATTGCCAGGATTATTATCAGGATGAAATTTCTTTGCAAGTTTCCTATATGCTTTTTTTATTGTATCCTTATCGTCTTTTTTCTCTACTCCAAGGATCTTATAGTAGTCTTTATACTCCATATTTATCACCCCGGTCTGACTTTCTCTGACCTATGAATATATTATACATCCATTATACAGCTTTTTTCAACTACATTTATTTAGCGAATTTGGAAATACCATATTATAACAGAAGAAAATACCATATATCATATGGTATCTGATTTTATACATTCTGAGGATTTTACAGACCTGCTTGTATCGTCATTATGATGCGTTGAAGAATCATAATGATAATGTATAATGCAATAAAAGAAAAATCAAACATCATAGGCCTTCCTTTAGTCAGCCATGATATGAGGTTTCTTAAAGGCGATAGAAAAGGCTCTGTTAACCGGACAAGTATTTCATAGTACTTGCTAAATCGTGCACTCCCGAAGAACGACGCTATCGCTCTTATAAACACAAGGAATGAAATGGCATATAGCAGATAATATGTTACAGTCAGTACGGTTTTAAGCATTTTACCTCTTAGTTGGTATATGTCCTTGCTTTTGTATCTGTCATCTTGGCTGGTTCCTGCTTTTCATCATCGATATGATAGCCGCTAGGAGCTACGACCAATATCTTGTCTGAAAGTTTTCTGATTGCGCCATTCAAGGTATATACTGTACCGCTCAGAAAGTCTACTATTCTTTGTGCAAGTTCTTTTTCGACCTGCTCAAGATTCACTATTACTGCTCTGCCTGATTTTAATGAATCGCAGACCCTCTTTGTTTCTTCAAAACTCTCTGGGTACATTACATTCAAAGTACCTGTAGAACGCTCCATGGGCACCACCTTCTTTGTAGCAATCTGATCCAAGGCATCGATTCTTTCCACTATCGGATTAACCTGAACAGTCGGTCTGGATTTCCCATTACCATCTCTTGTTACTGGCGTAATCGGTTGTTTTTCTGCTGCTGCCTGCTCGAAACCTAAGAATTCGGTTAGAAATTTGTCAAAAACACTCATGTTTTCCTCCTCTTTTGTGTATAATCAAATAATCTTTAGTATTTATGGAATATCCTTGAAAATTGCTGAACCGATACGCAATACGTTAGCGCCCTCCTTAGCAGCCAACATATAGTCGTTGCTCATCCCCATAGAAAGATATACCATATTTGTATTGTAAAAGGTATTTTTACTTATGTCAATAAAAATATCATGTAATTTTCTGAATGTTTTGGATATTACCAACTCATCATCTGTCAAAGGAGCCATTGTCATAAGGCCTTTTATGTTAACATTAGGGTTGTTTTCGTTGTATCTGACAATATCCATAACATCCTCCTCATCCGCTCCGAATTTCGTTTCCTCGTCATATATCTTAACCTGTATCAGTACGTTAGTGACTATCTGCTGCGCTTCAGACCTTTTCTGAATTTCATCAAGCAGCTCTTTACTGTCAACCGAATGTATTAAAGGGGTTTTACCGACAACATATTTTACCTTATTCTTCTGCAGATGTCCTATGAGGTGTATTTTTGCTGCTCCTTGAAAATATTCATACTTTTTTATAAACTCTTGTACCCTGTTTTCCCCAAGCTCAACACCTGGAACTTCCAAAGCCAGAGCTGCTGTCTCACAGGAAACCGTTTTGGACACAGCAACTATTAATATATCTTCATTATTTAGCTGTTTTTTTATTTTAAATATATTTTGTGCGACATAGTTATTTGAATTCACCATTTTTCTGCTCCTTCAATTAATGACATCCCCATCAGATACTTTATCCGGCTCAAGTATGTAATAATCATATGCTTTAAAACTGTAAATATCATCTGAATCCTCCACAATGGCATATGTGTCGTCTGAGTACAAAACATCAATATCTACAAATTTAACGGATATACCTTTTATAAGGGCAATTTTAGTCTGTTGGAAAGCCATATACTTATAATTGTGGATTGCGCTTATTGGAATTTTAAGACCGGTATATTCTTTTATAATCAACAATCCGTCAAATCGCCCGATTGAAACAAGAGATGAAAGCATATTATCAGTCTCGAAGAACACCACAGTCTCCCCTTCAGCACTATTACCTATTATTATATTTGTTATTTCAACTTCAAAATCCAGACCGGAAGTGTTTACATATATTTTCAAACCCTTTATGTCCTTTATCCTTGCAGCATCTGCAGAGGAAAGTACCGTAGCTATATGGAATTTTTTAGAAGTAGCAACTTTTATCACTGTACTATCCTGATAAGCCTGGTCAATGGTGATGTTAGCTTTTATGTCCTCAGGGTATAAAGAACTCATCGAAACATATGTATGATTTTGCTGTCCGTTATGCATGTTATATGTCACATATCCTGAATTTACACAGAATATATCTGTTACATCGCTTGCCATAGCCTGTCTTAATTCATTCTGTCTGATATAAAGAGAGTCTATCTGCAGCTGTCTTTGATTATTACCGCTCATGAGGTCCATTTTGTATTCATGTAGTGAATCAATATTTTTTTTCTGCTCAACTGCATCTGCAATCCTGTTTTCATTAAGGAGTGAGGATAATGTCAGAAGGTTGTTCTTAATCTGCATGTCAATCAGCTCAATATCCTTTGAAAGAACGCCTGTATTGATCTGATATAGCTGCTGCATTATCAGAATCTGTTTATTAACATCCTCAAGCTCCTTATACAAAGGATTATCAATATCAGCTAAAGACCCAATAAGACTGTTAACTCCTGCTCTGCTTCCTTCTTTTGATGTTTTAATCAAAGAATGGTTTAAAATTTCTTCATATGAATCATACTCATATAGAACAAGCCCGGAAATATTTATCTGATCAACAAGCCTTCCTTCATAAGCTAAGTCTTTTTTAACGATTGATGAGTAATAGCTGATTGCCATACGGGTAATAAGGATTACAAACAGCACAAAAGCAATTATTATCATTATCCTGATAACTGTACCGGTGTTTTTTTCAGATTTTGCTCTTTCTTGTCCCTTCTTCATCAGATATGGATCATGTCCTTTTTAATCATAATGTCGCATGCTTTAAGCACACCTAGTTTCACCTGAGTGTATGTTAAACCGCCCTGCATATATGCCACATAAGGCTTTCTTAATGGAGCATCAGCTGAAAATTCTATAGAAGCTCCCTGTACGAATGTTCCTGCTGCCATGACAACCTTATCATCATATCCAGGCATGTCCCATGGGTATGGAATTACATGAGAGTCTATTGGCGAACCTGCCTGCACTCCTTGGCAGAACTGTAAAAGCTGCTCGCTTTTATCAAACATCACAAGTTGGATTATATCTTTTCTCTCTTCATCGTACCTTGGGTAACTCTTAAATCCGAGCTTTTCAAAAAGCAATGCAGTGAAGACAGCACCTTTTAAACTTTCTTTTACTGTATATGGCGCCATATACAGTCCCTGAAACATAAGTCTTTTGTTGTTTGTCGCTCCTACTTCCTTTAGAAGGCCTGGTGCATATAGTCTTGAGGATGCGTTCTCTATGCATTCTTTTGTTCCAACTATATATCCTCCGCTTCTGCAAAGACCTCCTCCAGGATTTTTTATAAGGGAGCCTGCCGCCATATCCATTCCCCACTGGGTTGGTTCTTCTTCCTGTACGAATTCACCATAACAGTTATCCACAAAAAGAATAATGTTTTTGTCATATCCCTTGACTGTTTCACTAAGTGTTTTAAACTGTTCTTTGCTGACAGGAGGTTTTATGCTGTAACCTCTGGACCTCTGTACAAATACCATTTTTGTTCTTTTGCTTAAACTAGACTTAACAGCTGCGTTATCAATAATGCCATCCTTGGTTTCAATTATCTTATGTGTAATGCCATATTCTGCAAGGCTTCCTCTTGCTTTAGTTATACCTACAGTACTTCTTAATGTATCATAGGGCATTCCGTTAGCGAAGATTATCTCATCGCCAGGACGAACATTTGCAGCCATTGCAAGTGATATAGCCGCAGTACCTGAAGCGATGCTTTCCCTTACAATAGCATCTTCTGTTGAGAATATATCAGCATACACCTCATCAAGAAGCTCTCTGCCCCGGTCAGAGTACCCATATCCGGTAGTTTCAGCAAAATATGCATCACTTACTCTTTTCTTTTGAAAAGCTGCAGTTATCTTTACCTGATTTGATTCTGCATTGTTTTCCAGTTTTTCAAACTGTATGCCACATTCTTTCTGTACACTGTCAGCAAGAGTAATAAGTCTGTTGTCTATATCGAAACCTTTTATCATTCTAATATCCCTTTAATGCATTTTATAGCATCTGTAATTTTAATAACTGTCTGACCATGTGTAGGAGTAAACTGATATGAGTTATGTTCTTGATTAATTTCAAATCTGAGACTGTAGTCTGATACAGCATCTGTGATGGAATGGAATAAAAGCACGGTTTTACCATCAGGATAAGTATAAGTGATTTCATTTTTTGTGACTGTAAGAGTGCTGTCTCCATACACTTCCATTATCTTTCCATATCCGTCCTTTACAGTCAGTGAGCCGGAGAACTCCATTTTAAAATCATCACTGGCT
>JAAYBX010000170.1 GCA_012729955.1 Clostridiaceae bacterium | reverse complement strand
ATATGCACATATATTGCAATACTATATTATACAATATTCGTGCATACTTGTTTTAAGATAGATAGCCTGAAAAAGAAATCCCATTTCACTTTCACCAAGTTAAAATTATCTTATAAAAAGCAGAAAGAACTTCTCTCATTAATTTTTATACACGGACAACAGGATTTAATAACTTTTTCATTGATGCCCTCAAAAGACATTTGAAGATAATAGAATGCAATCGGTTCTGTTGCTAAGAAAAATATGTCGCTTGTTTGATACTATTTTTACTGTTAAATTTATATAAAATTATTATTGATTATAGTTATCACATATGATAACCTATAACAGACTGGAGACATCCTATGTCATGGGAAGTGGAATTTTACAAGAAGGGAAATTGTTCTATACCTGCAATGGAATATCTTCAATCATTAAATAAGAAAATTAGTGCGAAGGTCTTCTCTGAAATAGAACTGCTTGAGAAACATGGATTTGATTTACGGGAACCTTATGTAAAACCCATAAGAGGAAAAAGGTACAAAGGAATTTATGAATTAAGAACTAAACAATCTTCAAACATCATAAGAATACTTTATTTTGTTTACAGAGAACGAAAATTTATTTTACTTCATGGATTTACTAAAAGACTGATGCAATACCAGTAAAAGAACTTGAGCAAGCACTGAGATATAAAGAGGATTATAGAAGGAGGACAGATAATGAGTAAAGCAGGTGAAAAACTCTCTAAAATGAAGGAATACCTTATGAAAGATGAGGAATTTAAAGCAGAATATGAAAAGTTAAAACCTCGTTACGATATCATATCGCAGATTATAGAAGCAAGAGCAGATAATAATATCACACAGGGGGAACTTGCTCTTCGTACAGGGACGCAGAAATCCAATATCTCCAGATTTGAAAGCGGTTCATATAACCCATCTCTTGATTTTTTAATTAAGATCGCCCATTCTTTGGGTAAAGAGATAAAGATAACTTTAGTATAATTTATCCTAATTGCTTCAAGTCAAATCCTTCATATATTTGCTAATTGCACAATTAGTAAATGTAGAATTAGCAAATATTTATTAAACAAGCATTATGATTTGCTGTAATTAATTGCACCTGACTGCTGATTGAGTATGAAAAAGTCTACATTAAAATTCGAATTCATAAGTCAATGTAAATAGTTCTAATCAAATCTATATTCTTTATTTAATAGGTTATATAACGACAATTTATCTCTTGAACTGCATTTTTCATAATTTATTATTGTTTCCAGAAGATCATCTTGATTCTTGAAATATTCTTTCATAAATCCCTTCTTCTTAATATCCCTAAGTCAATAATTAGCTTTACAGTATACGCTTGGTTTCATATTTTCTTTATTAAAACACTTAATATCTTTTTTATCATAAATAATCAGCATCTCAATTTCAGGTGATGTACAGAAGGTATAAATACGGGATTTATACATCGTTTTATACGGTTCTCTTAATTTAAAAGCATCATGTTTTGAATCTATTATCCGAAGGATAAATGGTAATTTACTCCCATAATCCAATGACAGGTAATTATCCTGTATTCTATCTACTGATTCTCTTCTAAGCACTCTTTTCTCAAAAAGCATATCTCTTGTAAATATCAACATATTATTATCCAGCAAGATATCGATAATATCAGTTTCTGCATTGCCTTCACAAATACATAACACTATATTGTTTTCGAAATTCAACTCATCTCTTTGCATAAATCCTCTCTGACTTTCATTATGAGGTCATAGCTTGGAGCAGAGCCTTCGATAAAATTGGATAATAGCACATCACTCTTTTTTATATCATTTCTCTTAACATAATCAGAATACCTGCAAATTGTTGCTGACATATCCTCATCTTTTCTAAGTACATAAATATTGTCTTTCCTTTCTATAGTATCAATTATCTCTGTATAATGTGTAGTAAACAACAGACAAGCTCCCTTTTTATTAATCTCGCTATCTGTAAACAACCTGATAATCATCTGTACAAGTTTTTTATTTAAATGATTCTCTATCTCGTCAATAACAAGATAACCTCCATGCTTAATCACTTCAGAAATATGTAACATGACATGAGAGCCTTTAATAGTACCAGATGATACAACATCAGCAGCTTCTATGAAACTTTCAAATTTATACTTATGTGAATCATTCTTAAATTTTAAAATGTATCCTTTATCGGCTTCTTGTAATGACTCAATATTGTTATCAAAAAGATTAAGAAAACTCATCTGGGTATTCTTACTTATTGTAAGAATATTGAAGTTTGTCCTAAAAACAGAATCATATATATATATCTTCGCACCATTAGTTATAGGTCTTATCATACTCTGTTTATTATCCAGGTATTTCATAATTTCATCATTAAGAGCACTTCTGAAAATATACGGCTTATCAATAAAATCAAATATCTGATTTTTATTTTTGACAGAAGAGCATGTCTTTCTGTATATCATTTCTTCCTTGAAATAGCAGGAAATACCATTTTGAATATCTGTCTTGGACTCAGATATCCCGAAAATTGATACTAGCCTGTATATCATATCGTCTTTTATAAAATCTACTACCATTTTAGAGTCGTCTTTTATAATGTGACACGTTTCAAGAACCTCATTCAGATTTCTCTGTTTAGCAACAATCTCCATTGCAATAACTATTAGTTTAAGTGCAGTAGTTTTTCCTGAAGCATTTATTCCTGCAAACCCTATAACTTTTTGCGTCGATATTGATTTCGAAATAAAATGCACCTGAGCATCATCAGTTATTCTATCAAATGCAGTAAAATCTACTGTAAAACCTTTCGAAAAGACATTTATATTCTCATAACTTATTCTTAGTATCTTCATGTTTGGATTCCTCCATTGGCATTATATCACAAATT
>JAAYBX010000169.1 GCA_012729955.1 Clostridiaceae bacterium | reverse complement strand
TATCAACCAATCCTGTTTCATATATCTTATTAAGCTCCAGTTCAAACTTTACACGATTATATATACCTGTCAACTGATCTGACTCAGCTGTTTTAAGAAGCTGTTTCTGTTGCAAATACTGTGTTCGCTTGAAGAAATTCGTACGCAAGGAAGCTATAGCACTGAGCAAAACAACAAAAACAAGATAAACAAAAATAGCAAGCTTTTCGCCTGTTGCATAATTGTTATCCATGAATCTAAAAAGCAGAAGAAATCCTCCTACAAAAAAAACAGCAATTAAGACTGTATAAATCCATCTGTTAGGCACAAGAAAAATTCCCATTATGATAAGAATTATTCCGTATGTCTGAATAAAAAGATTAGGATTCTCGTAGAAGTAAAGGGTAAAAAGGAAGAATGAATATGCCAGTATCTCATAAACAGTAATCCACGTATAATAGAACTCATAACTTTTGCTGTTTTTCAATTTGAAATAGAAAACCAGAACAAGCACTAAAAACAACAATCTGCTTGTTAGTATTATCAAAAAAGTCCCTTTGTTCTGTATTACAAAAAAATCCGGGATTATGAAAAGAAAGAAAAATATACCGAGCATTAACAGTATAGGCTTTATGTATTTAATTGCATAACTTATATCCTGTTTCCTGTATTCCTTTTCCAGTTCTCTGTCACAGAATTCTCCCCGAAGCATGGATATTATGCCTTTTCCAATGTTTTCTGTTTTCAATATATGCCCCCCATAGTAAAGCATCTCTACTATTACAGACTTCTCTTTCCCTTGGTTGTGTTTATATCCTATCTCTTTCTATTAAATCTGTCTCCGTAATCTGCTTAGTTGAAATGTCAAACTTAAATGATCTTACCTGATATTTTCCAACAACAAATTCCTTTTCCCATCTCAACATTGGTATCTGTAATACTGTTGTTCTTTTCTTGTCTGTAGGATTGAATAACCGTATTACATAACTTTTCTTATCTTCGCTCTTTTTGAATACCGGCATGGTTATTACTTCATCAGTAAGTATGGCAAATGGTTTGATTTTCTTCCCCTGCCCTGATGGGAAAAATGATAGTGCCACAGGTTTCTCGTTACATACTGCAGATTCTCTTTCTATCAGATTCAATCTTGTATTGGTATCTGAAGCATCAAGAAAGAACTCGTAATCTCTTTCACCTTGGTCCATGTATGGGGAGAATCTGTCCTGAGGCATTATATATTTATGCCTTACTGAGAAATCCGATTTACCTGCTGAATACCCTGCTGATCTTAATAGTGAAATTCTCATTTCGTTACCTAAAACATCAGAACCGTATGTTCCGGTATTAATAATGCTAAGAGCTTTGTTTCTGTTATATAGTACATTCCATTTATGGCTTACCATTTCATCTCCATTAATTAAGAGCTTTTCAGACCCGTAAGCCTGCTGACCTGTATATGAAGCATTATCAATTGTAGTGGGTATGGATAATTTAAGCATTTTCATCTTCTCATGCCAGTATACTTTCGCTGTCACTTTTATCTGAGTACCTTTTTTAGGAAGATGATATCTTATGCATATAAAGGAATTATCATACTTCATAACAGCCTCTATAATCGTCCTTACTGCTCCATCCTCTATTACTCTTACACTGTCGATCTTGTTTTCGTCAATTATTCCTGAAAAGACATTCCCCTCGGCTTTATCCATAACCTTGAAAAAGCCCTCTGTGTTTCTAAAACTTTTTTCTTTATGCGCCCAGGAGTTCTCATCATCCTTGATGACAACTGGCAGAAATGCATTCTTTACAATATAATCGGTTCCGTTAACCTCATATTTGTCTATGGTTCCATTTAATTTCGATACATGAACAGTGATTTCCTTAGTTTTGAATATAAACATATCTTTTGTCTGTCTGACTTTAGGTAAAGGCTTAGAATCAATCATCTCTATTTTTGCATCAAATCTGTTCATCTGACATGGTTTGAGCATAGCATAGAAAACCGATTTCTTTCTCCAGTCGACATTGAAATTAGATGCTTCCCTTTCAACCTGGCATGGAAGTTTCTTGCCATTTTGATATACGACAGGATTAGCAAATATGTTCTTGTTCTTATTTTGGTCTGCAAGCTGAAATTCACATTCCACAATATATGGTATTTCATATGGATGCGGGTTATATACCAATAATGGTATCTCACCATCTTTAGCAATTTTCTGCCCTGTACACAATGACAGGAATGCTTGTGTCTTCACTCTCTTCAGTTCTTCTAGCCCATGCCCTGCTAACGATATTGCATAGTTCTCAACCGGCTGTATTGATGAACCAGGAAGTATGTCGTGGAACTCCATCAGTAAAAGATCTTTTGTTGCTTGCTGGATATTTTCCTGAGGATATTTCATAAGTTTGGATGAAGCAGCATGTGCCGCCATCTTTTCTGTAAGATAAAGCTCGTTTTCCAATTGCCTGTGCAATTGCTTTATCCTTATCTGCGAAGTATAGCATCCGATGTACCTTGGATTCATCAATCCTCTAAATACTGGTAAATCATTTTCATCCAATTCATTAAAGTATGCTTCAGGAGTGGAATGTAATATATTGTACTCTTTTTCCTCTTTAGCTAATAAGGATATGTTCTCATAATCTATCCTTGAAGGACCTCCACCATGATCGCCTATACCCCATAAGACCATTCCGACTTTCCTGTCTCTGTTATTCTCCATCCAAGCTTTTATTTTTTCATGTGCCTCACCCCTGTGAGATTCATATGAATTAAAAGCCCTATTGCACATTATAGTGTCTCCGCTGAAGCCTTCCCATGCGAAATCTTCATCAGGAAGCTCAATCATATCCGGTTCGGGACGGCAGAAAAGATATGAATCATATCCGCTGTTTTTCAATATATCCACTAATCCCCTGGTATGCCCGAATGCATCAAAATTTATACATGTTGTCGGGAAGGATCCGAACTTTTCCATAAAATAGTTACGGCCTTCGAGAATCTGTCTTACAAAGCTTTCTCCTGAGGGCATATTGCAGTCAGGTTGTATGAACCATCCCCCCATTATATGCCACTTCTTATCCTTAACAAGTTTCTGTATGCGTTTGAAAAGTGAAGGTTCATATTTCTCCACCCACTGATACAGAAGAGCTTCATTATGATTAAATATAAATCCGTCATATTCCTCACAGAACTGTGCGCATACCCTGAATGTTGACAGAGTCTCTGCTATTCCTTCTTCAAGCTCCCATAACCATACCGGATCAATATGCGCGTTACAAACTAAATGCAGGTTTTTCATTTAAAAACTCCTTAAAATGTTATCACCTTATATTTTAATATATTTATCCTGCTTTTAACAGTGATATATTCATAATACCATATTAATGTGATATCATAATACATGGTTAATAAAGTAACTTAAGACATCAGGGGGTCTCATGAAGCATCTGTTTATTATCAATCCTATGTCCGGAAGCAAAAAAGCAATGGAGTTTATACCGGAAATTGAACAGTATTTCAAGGATAAAGATGAGGAATACAGCATAGCCTATACAAAGTATCCGATGCATGCAAAAGAACTGTGCGAAGAGTATGCTAAAAAAGGCGGCTACAGGATATATATAGCTGGCGGTGACGGATCTGTAAACGAAGCAGCAAACGGAGTTGCTGGTTATGATACCCCGATAGGAATTCTGCCTGCCGGCAGCGGGAATGACTTTAT
>JAAYBX010000019.1 GCA_012729955.1 Clostridiaceae bacterium | reverse complement strand
ATATCGGGTTTTTTAGAGCGTATATACTCAATATACTCTAAAAAGTATGTATCATAACAGGTCATAAATGCCAACCTTAATCCGTTAATATCAATAAAGCAGGGGATATCTTTTCTGTATCTGTATGAATAATCCAGCTTGAATATCTCTTTTTCTGCATATGTAAGGTGCTGTTTATCATATCTGTATACAAGAGTTCCGCTACTGTCATATAGAAGCGTGCTGTTTCTAAAGCCGGTATCAGTTTTATATGCAGTATTTACAGCAACAAGGCTGTTTGTCCTTTTTGCAGTAGAAATTACTTTACTTACAAGAATATCGGTATTGAGGTTATAATCTGCAATCATATCTTCATAGTTTGCTGCTCCTGGAATATTAGCAAATTCCGGTAGGAGTATAAGGTCGGCATCATCCGGTATTGAATCAAGTGACTGTGTAAAAAAATCGATAACGCTTTTTTTATCAGCCTCTTTCTTTGGATATGCTGGTTGTACAATGTATATTTTCATAGTTGGTCTCTCTTAAATTTCCTTATCATCTGCTATAAGTTCCAATCGTCTGTATTTAGTGGAAAATCCATGGTTTATATAGAAATTTAATGCATTTTCATTAAACTCCCACACATTAAGCTCAATTGCGTCATAATTATCTTTTTTTGCATATGTCTGAACATGATCAAGCAGAAGTGAACCGATACCAGACCCTCTTTTATCCTCATCTACACAGAAGTCATCAATATATAGTATCTTTCTGTCCTGCAGTACAAGATGATCTTTCTTTGTTTCAAACATGCAGAATATGTAACCTGCGACTTTGTCTTTTTCATCAACTGCAACAGCTATATACTCATCAGTTTTCTTAACTTTGAAATGCATCAGCTCTTGCGTATATTTGCTCGCGCTGTCTTTGAAAATTTCAGGTCTTTTCTCATGATGCAGCTGAGCTATCTGCTTTAATAAACGGATAATATCTTCAATATCTTTTATCTGAGCTTTTCTTACATGGTATTTCATTTTTATATTCCCTGTTTCCTCAAATCCGGTTTCCTTTATTATATCCCATAAACTGTTTTTTGGATGTATAATATGATTATAAAAAGAGGTGCTTATGTTAATATCCGCAAAATACTTTACAGGTAAAAAACCGAAAGCTCTGACAATGAGTTATGATGATGGGCCGTTTGAAGATTACAGGCTTGTAGAATTATTTAATAAGTATGGAATAAAAGGGACATTTCATCTTAATTCCAGATATCTTGACAGAGACGATTATCCTGCACAACCAGAGAAAATTAAGATGGCTGATGCAAAAAAACTCTATGAAGGGCATGAAATTTCAGTACATACGGTTAATCACTGTGATCTAAGAGCTGTAAATAACAACAGATTTATACATGAAGTGATGGATGATAAAAAAGCTTTGGAAGATATAGCCGGTTACCCAGTAAGAGGCATGTCCTACCCATATGGTTATTATAATGATGATGTCATAAATCACTTGAGGTATCTGGATATGGAATATTCCAGAACTACCAAAAGCCATAAATCTTTCTATATGCCTGATGATTTTCTGACTTGGCATCCGACATGCCATCACAACGATGCTCTCGATCTGATATCTTACTTTGACAGTTCTAGATGGAATATGGAAATGCCTCTTTTCTATGTATGGGGACACAGTTATGAGTTTTCCAGATTCGGTGACAAATGGCATGTAATTGAAGAGTTCTGCAAACGCATAAGCGGGAGAGATGATATATGGTATGCAACAAACATCCAGATAAAAGATTATTCAGATGCAGTTAAGAACCTGAAGTTCAGTGCTGATGATTCAATGGTATATAACCCCAGCTGCACCGATGTCTGGCTGGACATAGACAGAGAACCTGTAATGGTGCCTGCAGGGAAAATAACTAATCTGAAATAACTGATAACTCAGTATAGGATTTTGAAACTGTTAAGACTGAAGTCTATTACGCCTTCATCTTTCATTCTTCCAAGTTCGCGAGAAAGTGCAGCTCTGTCAGCATTAAGATAATCTGCAAGCTCATTTCTCGAAAGTGGGATCTCAAAAGTTTTCGATTTTGTCTTCGAAGCGTTTATTTGCAGATATGCAAGTATTTTTTCCCTGAGATTTCTTTTTGACAGAATATTTAATTTCTGGTGCATCTGCAGATTCTTAAAAGCAAGAAGATTCATCATGTTTTCAATAAGCTTTGAATGAAACTGGCATGCTTTGTTGCATGTCTGTATTATTCTTGGGAATTTAAGCCACATTATTCTGCAGTTATCTGCTGCAGCTATTGTAAAAGGAGATTTGGTTATATTTGCACATACAAAAGCTTCAGCAAAAATATCATATTTTTCTACTACAGCCATAATGGATCTTACTCCCATGAAATCTTCAGATGAAATCAGCACAGACCCTTCAAGAACCAGCCCTAAACTTTCTATACTGTCATCAGCCATAAGTATAATCTCATTACGCTTGTACCACACCGTCTTCGCGCCTAAACAGTTAAGCATGCTGTTTAAACAGTCAGAAGAGATCCCATCAAAAAGCTTTACTTTTTGAGATAGAGCATATAAATCAAGAGTTTCCATGATGCTTCCTTTCTATCTGGGAAGAAATAACTTTATTATTTGATTTTAAACTATATATGTTGCAATTGCAACAGACTGTATGAGTGTATTAAGCTACAATACTAACAAATCCAGTTCTTTTTACAATACTGAGTAACGAAAAGGGTGAAAAAATGATTAGGAAGATTATAAAGATTGATGAGAGTTTATGTAATGGATGCGGATTATGCGCAAAAGCTTGTCATGAAGGTGCTATAGGAATGGTAAACGGTAAAGCTAAATTAATCCGTGATGACTACTGCGATGGTCTTGGAGACTGTCTGCCTGCATGTCCGACAAATGCAATTTCCTTTGAGGAAAGGGAAGCAGAGGAGTACAATCATGCAGCAGTGGAAGCTAAGAAGCTGAGGGAAGCAAAAGCAAGAGCTGCCCAAACATCATCATGCAGCTGTCCAGGTTCCGCTGTAAGGACATTGAAGGAAAGCAGTGATGAATCTTGTAGCGCATGTAAACCTTCTGCATCCTATTTAAGACAATGGCCGGTACAGTTGAAACTTGTTCCAGTAGAAGCAGGATTCTTCAATAATTCCAATCTGCTTATTGCTGCAGATTGCGCTGCGTATGCATATGGTAATTTTCATGAGGATTTCATTAAGAACCGAATCACTGTGATAGGCTGCCCCAAACTTGATATGGGATCTTACACAGAAAAACTAACTGAGATTTTAAAGAGAAATAACATAAAGAGCGTTACAATCGTCAGGATGGAAGTACCCTGTTGCGGAGGACTTGAATTCGCTGCAAAAGAAGCATTAAGGACATGTGGCAAAATGATTCCCTGGCAATCAGTCACTATCTCTACTGACGGAAGGATATTAGATTAAGTTAATGTAGTCAAAAAGAAATAATAAGAAATATGCGAGAAAAAGAAAGGAACATAAAAATGAAAGTAACAATTGATCAGGACGGATGTATTGGTTGCGGTTTGTGTGCAGATACTTGCCCAAGTGTATTTTGCATGAATGATGATGGATTTGCTGAGGTTTGCAATGAAGCTGATGCATCAAATGAGGATAGCGTACGTGAAGCTGTAGATAGCTGCCCCGTTTCAGTTATTCATATAGAAGAATAAGGAGGATTATATATGTCAGAAATGTTTTGTTTCCAGTGCGAACAGACTGTAAAAGGAACTGCATGCCTTGGCAGTGTTGGAACATGCGGTAAAACTGCCAAGACTTCAAATCTGCAGGATAAATTAACAGGTGCCCTGATTGGCCTTGCAAGAGCAGTTAATTCAAATGGAGCATATATGTCCACTGATCGTATTATGCTTGAAGGATTATTTACCACCATAACCAATGTTAATTTTGATGATGAATCACTGATGAAATTAATTGATAAAGTCCATGAGGAAAAAAATCTGTTAGCTCCTCAATGCGCTTGCTGTGCTTCTGCCTGTTCCAAGAGCGATGATTTTGATATGAGTGAATTGTGGAATGACAATGAGGATGTACGCTCCTTAAAATCGCTAATTCTGCTTGGCTTAAGAGGTATGGCTGCATATGCATATCATGCAATGGTGTTAGGTTATACCAGTGATGAAGTAACAGAGTTCATATATAAAGCAATGTTTGTTATAGGCGAAGACTGGACAATGGAGGACCTTCTGCCAGTGGTAATGGAAACAGGACAGGTAAATCTAAAGTGCATGGAGTTGCTTGATAAAGCTAACACGGGGACATATGGAACGCCGGTTCCGACAAAGGTTACTCTTACAATTGAAAAAGGACCATTCATAGTAATATCCGGCCATGACCTTAAAGACCTTCACATGTTACTTAAACAGACTGAAGGAAAGGGTATAAATATTTATACTCACGGCGAGATGCTTCCTGCGCATGGATATCCGAAGCTGAAAGCATATAAGCATTTAAAAGGAAATTTCGGTACTGCATGGCAGAATCAGCAGAAAGAATTTAAAGACATACCTGCTCCGGTATTGTTTACCACTAATTGCATCATGCCTGTCAAGGACAACTATGCAGACAGGATATTCACAACAGAAGTCGTACAATATCCCAAAATGGTACATATCGGCGATGAAAAAGATTTCACTCCTGTTATCGAAAAAGCGCTTGAACTTAAAGGCTATGAAAAAGACCATGAAATGAAGGGTATTAACGGTGGTAAAGAAGTGCTGACCGGTTTCGGACATGGAACAGTCCTTTCAGTTGCTGATAAAGTTGTGGACGCGGTTAAGAGAGGAAAAATAAGACATTTCTTCTTAGTCGGAGGATGTGATGGTGCAAAACCAGGCAGGAATTATTACACGGATTTTGTTAAAAAGGCACCTAATGATTCCATTATACTGACTGTCGCTTGCGGAAAATACAGATTTAATGATCTGGATCTTGGGACGATTGAAGGGTTACCCAGAATAATGGATATGGGCCAATGTAATGATGCTTATTCCGCAATTAAGGTGGCAATAGCTTTATCAGAAGCTTTCGGCTGTTCAGTAAATGAGCTCCCATTAACACTTGTCCTTTCATGGTATGAGCAGAAAGCTGTTTGTATACTGCTTACACTTCTTGCTCTTGGGATAAAGAATATCTATTTAGGGCCGACTCTGCCTGCTTTCGTATCACCGAATGTACTGGACTTTCTTGTAAAAAATTATTCCGTAACCCCCATTTCAACACCGGAAGAGGACCTTAAGAAAATACTGGGATAATATGCACTAAACGTATCGGATAGAAATAATCTGAAAAATATAGACTATAAAAGAAGAACCGGAGAAACGGTTCTTCTTGTTTTGCTTTATTATACATATAATTATCGTTTGTCAATAATTATTTATTAATCGTGCGTTTTAGAACTTACTTGCAGGATTATCCTCGTCAATAAAGCCATGCTCTATTGTTATGTCGCATTTTATGGAAGGATTCGATTTTGCAAATTCTTTTTGTATGTTTACAGAAAGAGTCTTTTCCTGCTCATCAGTATATGAGTGAGGCACAGTAACATCAAACTCCAGATTTATCTGATCCTTTCTGAACTTTGCATGAAAGTCATGAATATCAGCATTAGGGTCAAGTCTTTTTACAATATCCACAAGAAGCGACTTGTATATAAAAAACCTAATGTCATTAACTTCCTGCGGATCCATGTGTATGACCAGATGGATTCCCATCTCCTTGTAAACATCCCTCTCAATCCTGTCAATCACATCATGTACCTTTTGCATATCCATATTATTTGGAACCTGGGCATGTATAGTAGCCATTATATTTGATGGCCCGTAATTATGCACGATAAGGTCATGGCTGCCAATTACTCCTTTGTAACTCTCCACTTTCTGAGTAATTTTCTCATAGAGCTTCTTGTCTGCAGCAGAACCAAGTAATGGCATTAGTGTACCCTTTGCTATTTTAAAACCTGATAAAAATACAAAGACCGATACTCCTATACCTACATAACTGTCAATTGAAAAGTTGAAATACTTCGCAATTATCATAGAAACTATAGTTAAGGCTGTGACTATTAAATCATTTCTTGAGTCAAGAAAAGCAGCTTTCTGAACATACGAATTTATTCTTATACCAATATCCCTATTAAAAAACATTACCCATGCCTTAAACAGCATGCTTACTGCAAGAGCTATAATGAAAGACCATTCAAATACCATTATTTCTGGTTCAGATATTCTTTTAACAGAATTCAAAAAGAGTGTAAGCCCTGCATTCATGATAATGAAAGATATGAGCAGGGCTGCTATATATTCAATTCTTTCGTGACCGAAAGGATGCTCTTTATCAGCAGGTTTTTTTGAAAGTTTTGATGCCAGCACACTAATAAAGAAAGAGCCGGCATCTGAAAGATTATTAAAAGAGTCTGCTACAACTGCGATGCTTTTGGATAATAAACCAATAATTAGTTTACCTATAAAAAGCAGTATGTTGACTGATAAGCCAGATATGCCTGCAAGCATGCCATATGCGCTTCTGACTACAGTATTTTCTGTATTTTCATGGTTCTTTACGAACAATTTAATCAATAATCTGTTCATGGGTATTTCCTTTTGTTAATTATGATATATTATAAAACGCATTCATGAGGATTTGATTTCATGAATGCGCAGATATTTTACATATTGATTCTAGATCCTCGTAAGTTTGGATGCTGCGGCTTTATCAAGAATCACTATTGCATCACCTTTGAACATTTGAATAGCTGAAGCAGTGACTTCTGTTGTTATCGGATCCTCGAGCGCTTTTTTTATTATATCTGCTTTACTGCTTCCGCTTACAAGCATAAGAGCGCTTTTTGCTTCTAAAATAGTGGCAATACCCATGGTAAGAGCTTTACGCGGCATATCATCTTTTGATACTCCGGCTTTCTTATAGAATGCTTCGTAATTGTCATCCACTGTTTTCTGAGTAAGGCTTTCAACCCTTGTTCTTGAGTCAAATGAAGATCCAGGCTCATTGAACCCCAAGTGTCCATCTCCGCCTATACCAAGAATCTGCAGATCAATACCACCAGTATCCTTAATCATTTTTTCATATTCTTCACAGAATTTTTCTGGATTCTCTGTAAGCCCGTAAGGCACATGGGTATTTTCTTCTCTTATATTTATTCTCTTAAACAGCTCTTCATACATGAATCTTGCATATGACTGGTCCAGCTCATAAGGCAGATTAAGATTAATGGTTAACCCCAAATATTCGTCCAGATTAAATGATCTGACTTTTGAAAAATCCAAGCCCTCTTCTTTGTGCAACCTTGCAAGCTCATGATATGTCCCGATAGGTGTCGCGCCTGTTGCAAACCCTAATACGCAGTCAGGTTTTTTTCTTACCAGATCAGAAATAACAGATGCAGCCAATCTGCTCAATTCCTGGTAATTATCTTTAACAATAATCTTCATCACTATCCCTCTTTCCTTTTTCTTTTATGATACATCAAAAATAAATCATATTAAAGTCATTTAAATATTTTTATCGAGTAAATCCTTCAGAGTTACGGAATCAAGATACTGGTTTATCATTTTATCTATATTCCTCCATAATGGAAGGGTCATGCATTCTGCTGCTCTTTTACATCTGTTGGGTTCACATTCTAAACAGTTTACAGGTGATAAACTGCCCTCTGTAGTTTTCAAGATAGAGCCTATAGTATACTCAGATGCATCTTTTGCCAAAATATACCCGCCATTGTTTCCTCTTGTGCTGAACACGAATCCTGCTTTATGAAGCGTACTTATTATGGATTCCAGGTATTTTGCAGAAATATCCTGGTTTTGTGAAATCTGCTTTAAAGAAACAGGCTTTTTATCTGTTTTTTGCGCAAGTTCAATCATTATTCTAAGTGCATATCGTCCTTTTGTTGATATTTTCATTAAATCTTCTCCAGTAATCCCTATTATACCATAGGATTACAGGAATTAAATGATGACGGGTTATTCTTTAATAAATAATGAATGTATAAGGACGAATGAAATGACAAGCGCTGATAACACCAGGCTTATATATACAGATATCGTCTTATCGGAAAATCTTATTTGCGCAGTCATAGAGAAAATAAGCGCAAGCAGTTCGCTTATGACGCATATGCATACAGTAACATCCCAAAAACGGGAATCGAAATCTGATGTGCCAAACAGCATTGAAATAAAGAAAACTGCTAGCATGATTAAGGAAACAGCTGTCAGGATGACCGATAATCTGCCTGCCAGGCTTTTAGGCAAAAACTTCATAACACCACCCCCCCCCAATGCAATATTACATATTTATTTTATCTTTTGTGTCTATATTTATCAATATTCAGCATGATTCAATTCTGTTTCTTCCATTGTTTTTTGCTTTATACAGCAGTGTATCTGCTTTTCTTATTAATTCTATAGTGCTTGTTTCATCCGACTCACATACTCCTGCGCTTATTGTGGCTGAGACATCACATGGGAACTGGAATTTCTCAATTTTTTCACGTATTGTTTCGGTAAGTATTACTGCTTCTTGCAGATGTGTAGATGGATAAATAACCATAAACTCTTCTCCGCCATATCTGCCTACAGTGTCTTTTTCTCTCACATTATCCTTCATTATTCTTGCTATATTTTCCAATACCATGTCACCGCATACATGTCCTTTTGTATCATTTACTTTTTTGAAATGATCCAAATCGAAAAGAGCTATGCAGAATGATTCGTTTCCGGCCACGGAAAGTCTGGCAGTTTTTTCGAGTATCTGAAGCAGTGCTCTGTGATTTTTTACCTTTGTCAGGCCATCTGTAAATGAAAGTTCAGAAAGCTGTTCTTCTAACTTCTTCTTTTCAGTTATATCAAACACTATACCTGCGAGCATCGTTGGTTTATTGTTTTCATCATACTGTGTAATTTTCCCGCGGTCATAATACCACCTATATGAACCGTCCTTAGCTTTTATTCTGTATTCCAGCTCATAGACAGGAATTTTCCCTTGAAGATGATCTCTCATTATCTGCATTGCTTTTTCATAATCCTCAGGATGTAATTTATCAGTAAAATATTGATAAGAGACCTCATCAGGAATTTCGGATTCGCTATAACCTAGAACAGTAATTTTTAAAGGATTGAATGTAACTTTATTTGAAGGAACATGCCAGTACCATTGTCCAAGGTTTCCAGTCCATGCGTAATTCAGATTCAGGTCCTGCTGTTTTTCAGTTATAAGCTGCTGATTGAGCTCCATTACCTCATTAAGCTTTTTCTCAAGAGCTTCTATCCTTTTTTCATAATCATTCATCTGTTACTCCTTTTCTGAAATCAGAGAGATGAAATCTTCATATCCTTCTTTTTCCATATCCTCCTTGGGTATGAATCTTATAGAAGCGCTGTTTATACAGTAACGTAAACCGCCTTTACTCACAGGCCCATCAGTAAATACATGTCCAAGATGGGAATCTGATATAAACGCTCTTACTTCAATTCTTTTCATACCATGTGTAAAATCGGTCTTATTTTTTACTTTTTTAGTATCTATCGGTTTGGTAAAGCTTGGCCAGCCACATCCAGAATCAAATTTATCTGTCGAAAGGAATAAAGGTTCTCCAGATGTTATATCTACATATATTCCCGACTTTGTATTATCAAAATACTCATTTTGAAAAGGAGGTTCAGTGGCATTTTTCTGTGTTACATCATACTGAAGGCGAGTCAGTGTTTTTTTTAGTTCATCGTCGCTTTTTTTGTAGAATCTTCTTTTTTCATCTTTTTCAGTTTGTTTAATATTGGCTGCCTGCTGAATTTTAACAGGTGATATATGGCAGTATCCATTAGGATTCTTGTCCAGATACTTTTGATGATATTCTTCAGCGGGGTAGAAGTTGAGCAAAGGCATTATCTCAATCGCGACTGGCTTATCAAATTTTTCCTGAAGTTTATGAATTGATTTTTTTATTATATCAAGATCTGATTTGTCGGTATAATATATTCCTGTTCTGTATTGAGATCCGATATCATTACCCTGTCTGTTTACAGACACAGGGTTTATCACATCGTAAAACATGTCCAGCAGGAATTCAAGAGTTGTTACTTCCTTATCATATGTTATTTTGACAGTTTCAGCATGCCCTGTGTTTTCATGGCATACCTGCTGATAAGTAGGATTTTCAGTATTACCATTAGCATACCCTACTAGTGTGCTTAATACACCTTTTATAACTGAAAAGTATTTTTCTATACCCCAGAAACATCCTCCTGCAAGATATATCTCATTTGAATTGATGCTCATGCAATATCCTTTCCAAAATCAAATGCTTTTTCTAATACTTCAGAATCTGGGTTCCATAAACATTTCAGGCCATCATTTACAACATCAAAACCGGCATCGTTAAGCATTTCATTCAATATCCTGACTGACTCGCCTGACCATCCGTAACATCCAAATGCTGCTGCTTTTTTGTTTTTAAATTTCAGACCTTTCATATAGTGGGTTAATGCTGCAAGCGAATGCAGTGCGCAGTTATTTATTGTCGGGGAACCCAAAAGCACCATTTTGGATTTGAAAATTTGTGTAGCAATATCATTCATATCGCTTTTTGGCAGATTGAATATCTTAATCTGGACATCAGCATCTTTTTCGCGAATGCCCTGTGCTATCTTTTCAGCAAGCGTCTTAGTTCCGTTCCACATGGTGTCATAAATAATTGTAATGAGATTTTCCTTGTAATCATCACACCATGAAATGTATTTATCCACTATCTGCAGCGGATTATCTCTCCATATAATGCCATGGCTCGGTGCGATTATATCTATATCCAGATTCATTGAATGGATTTCTTCCAATTTCTTTTTCAATACTGCACTAAATGGAGTTAGTATATTTGCATAATATTTCTCTGCCTCAGCATATAGCGTGCACTGATCAACAAGGTCATTAAAGAGATGATCTGACGCATAGTGTTGTCCGAATGCGTCATTACTAAATAGTATATTGTCTTTTGTAAGGTAAGCTGCCATACTGTCTGGCCAGTGCAGCATACGCATTTCAACAAAAACCAGCTGCTTTCCATTGCCTATATCCAGAGTATCTCCAGTTTTTAATATCCTTAAATCCCAATTTTTGAAATACTGTCCCTTTAATGATTTAACTGCATTGGCACTGCAGTATATAGGGGTATTCGGGATTTTCTCCATAAGTTTGTTAAGTGCTCCGCTGTGGTCAACTTCACCATGATTTGAAACAATGAAGTCTATCTTGGCTAAGTCAACCTCTTTTTCCAGATTCTCAACAAATTCATTATCAAATGGCGCCCATACAGTATCTATAAGGACGGTCTTTTCTTCTAATATAAGGTAACTGTTGTAACTTGAGCCGTGATGAGTAGAATACTCGTCTCCATGAAATTTTTTCAGTTCCCAGTCTGTTTTTCCTACCCAGTATACGTTATTCTTTACTAATTTCTTCATAAAAATCCCTTTCTATCTAATATTCCGGCCTATTGCCGAATTCTGCATTTTCTACCCACTCCTCAGCATTCCTTAATGCTTCTGCAAGCGCATCAATCACTTCATAATGAAGCTGCTCCTGCTTTATGAGGTATCCATACATCTCCTGACTTTTTTTGCCCGGGGAAGCCTCGAGGTATTTGACATATAATTTAATGCTTTGTTTTTCCATATCAGCTGCAATGCGATAAAAATCCAACTGATTTAATTTCTCTTTTTCATCTAATGAGACTCCATTTAAATTTTCAAATATCGTCTTCTGGTCTGAAAGTGCTGATGGAGGCAAATCGTATTCAAGATTATTCATTTTATTCTCAAGAATTCTAGCATGGTTTTTTTCGTCTTCTGCAAGCATCATGCATACTGTATGAAGCCCGTTATCTTTATTCAGTTTTGCCTGTTGTTTGTAAAATTTTTCACCGTCATATTCCATTTTAATAGCAAATTGCAGATTAGTCATGTCTGACTCCTTTCCTGATCGGTCATCATCCATAAAAGTTTGTAAATTGCAGACTATATATCATTTTCAAATAGCATTTATGTATAAATTATACCATATATTCCTTCTGATTCATAAATACATCATACATGGCGAGGATATTCTGAGGTGGGACATCAAATTCTATTGCATGTGTAGGAGATGCTATGTATCCACCATTTTTTGAAAGTATTTTCATTATTCTTGCAGTTTCCCGTCTTACCTCATCAGCATTTGCGACAGGCAGAAGCTGCTGGGTCGAGATAGCGCCCCAGAAGGAAAGTTTACCAGAATAAATTTTCTTCATATTTTCTATATCATAAATTTCCGGTTGGAAAGTCTGATAACAGTCAAGACCTATTTCTATAAGATCGTCAAATATTGCATGAATGTCTCCGCAGGAATGCTGTATAACGAAAAGCCCTTTTTCTTTTGCTTTGCCATACATTCTTTTTAATCTGGGCTTAATGAATTTTCTCCAGTATTCAGGACCCATTATCATATTTTTCTGCTGTCCCCAGTCATCTCCGAAATAGATTGCATCAATATCGTAATCCATCGCAATATCGATAATTTTTAGATTAAATTCGCATATATCGTCAAAAAGCTTATGAAGTCCTTCTGAGTCTTCTGCCATTGCCATAAGTACCTGCGGCATTCCGGCGAGACTCCATGCTCTTTCAAAAAGCGAAAAACCAATACCGGTTATGACGAATCTGTCATCGCTTGTTTTGACAAGAGTTTCAATCATATTCCTAAGGTAAGGCTCATCAATAGCTGGCAGAGTGTAATCATTGTTATCTATATCCAGGATAACATTACTTTCTGGAATACCTATATCCTTATCAGCTCCGGAACGGTTCCATATTATACCGAAGTCATCTTTATAGAAGTCAGGCCTGTTCAAAATCTGGGTCGGACGCCCCCAATATTCTGCCATATGGGTATATGAGTCTAATTTTGACAGTATATCCGGATCTTTCGTATAGTTAATGAGATTAGCCTGGGCTTGTTTTGTAAAGTTGGCACTAAAAGGGCAAACTAAAGTCTGCTGGTGCTTCAATGCTTGTATAACTGTATCTCTTCTGTTCATGTTGCGACTCCTGTTGTATTTTTAATTATCTTATTGCAAATAGAAATAGTATGAGTTCAAAAGATAAGCTTCATTGTATTTTTCACTTAGCTTCATCAGAAAGGATTTTACTTTTATAGAATCATTTTCAATATTTACTGATGTACCGCTCTTATAGTTCTCTATAAGAGCCTGTATCTTTTTCTTTTCTTTATCGTCAGCTTTATCCTTGAAGTAGCCCCAGACATGCTCGAAAGCGTTGATAGAGGAATTAACAGACCCTTGCATTTTCAAAGCTTCTTCTATTAATGAATAAAATTCCATCACAGGATATGAATTCTTGTCCTTGATCAGGTTTCTTATCTCAAGATAATGCTTATGCGATTTTTCCAGCACACTGTACTTATATCTTGCCCATTCATCTTCCAGAGCTGATATCTTTCTTTTATCTGATACTGCATTAATGCATTTCACAGCAGATATGTTCTTATCCTTGACTTCCAGCATAATATCTGTATCAGAAGAGGATATGTTCCGGTAAAATTGTAAGAATTCACTAAGGGAAATTGTCTGGGAGTGAGAGCCTGTTTTTTTCCCTTTGTCCTGTTGTGAGTAATGGATCTTCTGATTTCCGTCCTTTTTTGTCCATGTTGAGGAACACTGCTTTATCCACTGCAGATCAGTTATGCTTTCATCATAAGGATTGGCATAATTATGAAGGTTATCATACACCACTGGTATTTTCAGCTGATTCGCTATATCCAGCACTTCACTTATATTAAAAATCCTGTCATCGTTTTCTATTATCAGACGTTTCTTTATACGTGCATCAAGCTTGATATAGTTTTCTTTGAATCTTTCAATTGCTTTTTGTTTGTTATCATATGCTCCACCTATATGCAGTATGATTTTGCATGAATTGTCGCACTCCATTAAATCTAGAACATCGCAGTGGTACAACAGATCATCAACTGCTCTTTTAGCAACATCCTCGTTTAATGAATTTAATACTGTATACTGACCTGGATGCATGGATACCCTTAATTGATTGTTCCTTATATACTCTCCAATTTCAAAAAAGCGTGATTTGAAAATCTTTTGCCATTCAAGCTTATTTATTACGCTCGAGCCGAAAGGTATCAGATCAGAACTGATTCGAAAAAGCCTGATACCGTTCTTTACATTATATATGAGGATATTCATTAATGAATCCAGATTCATTGATATTATGTCATATAAATTTTCATTATTAGCATTTTTTGCAATGCATCCTCTTATATCTGTTCCAGGGACTGAAACTGTTAAACAGGCATATCCTATTTTCATACGATTCTCCTATATTATTATTCTATATTATCCCAGGATACATATCTATATATATGTATTTTTTATATGAATCAATGAATAACAGGGAAAAGAAGGATTCGTTAATGATGTTATATAACATCATTGTCAAATTAAGAGATTAATGTTACAATTGTTTCGAAAGTGAGGGATGTAATGGGGAAATCTGTGTATAGCCTTATACTGAACGATGAGGTAATAAAGAAGATCGATGCGCTTGCATATACAATGAGGACAAGCCGTTCAAACTATATTAATGAAGTACTCGCATCTCATGTGTCATACACAACCCCTCAGCAGAGGATGAAAGATATTCTTGATGCAGCAAAAGCTTTTTTGGAACCGCAGGGAAGATATGCATTTGTGGAAATGAGTTCAAATTCCTTTATGGACATACGAAGTGCCTTAAGTTACAGATATCGTCCGACAATACGCTACTGTCTTGAAATTTTAAGCCAGGACAAAGGTCCTTTCCTAAAACTGAAAGCACAGGTAAGAACACAAAGCAGCAGTCTGATAACAGCAATAGAAGGATTTTTTATGATATGGCAGCAAGCAGAAAAAAAGCTGATACCCGATTCATATGATGAAGTGGAAATGACATTATATGAAAATGTCTGTTATACAAGAATTTTCTTTTTGAAAAAACAAATAGCTTATAAAGAGGAAAACCTTGGAAGGGCAATTGCATCGTATATTGCAGCATTAGATAAAGCATTGAGAATATTCATGGATAATATTGATAATGCAGAGAACACCGATTATGTGATATCAAGCATATATGCAGTATATAGGGAATATTATGTAAAAGCAGAAATGATAATATAATTTACGGAGGCAGAAAATGAATATACAGAAATTTACACAAAAATCCATAGAAGCAATTAATGAAGCGCAAAGTCTTGCTGTAGAGTATAGCAACATGCAGATTGAACAGGAGCATCTTCTGTATGTACTTCTGAATCAGCCTGAAAGCTTTATTATACAGTTGATGGTATCGATGAACTTAAATACTGGATTACTTATCAAAAAAGCGGAAGAACTGGTGTCTGCACTGCCTAAAGTAACAGGAAGCGGGAGAGAACCGGATAAGGTTTATGTTTCTAAGGACACTGACCAGACTCTGAATGAGGCAGAAAAGCAGGCAAAAGTGATGAAGGATGAATATGTTTCAGTTGAGCATATATTTCTTGCTATAATTGAGACAGCTAATTCAAAAATAAAAGAGCTCTTAAGAGGAACAGGCATAACAAAGGATTCCTTCCTCAGAGCGCTTGCTGCAATAAGAGGGAATACCAAAGTTACATCCGATAATCCAGAATCGACATATGATGTGCTTAAGAAATACGGCCAGGATCTTGTAGAACTAGCAAGAAATCAGAAACTTGACCCAGTAATAGGACGTGATGAGGAAATAAGGAACGTTATAAGGATATTATCCAGAAAAACGAAGAATAATCCAGTGCTGATAGGTGAGCCAGGTGTAGGAAAAACCGCTATTTCTGAGGGACTTGCATTAAGGATAGTAAGAGGTGATGTACCAGACAACCTAAAAGAAAGGAAGATATTCTCACTCGATATGGGAGCACTAGTTGCCGGCGCTAAGTACAGGGGAGAATTTGAGGAACGACTCAAAGCAGTTCTTCAGGAGATAAAGAAATCTGAAGGCAGGATAATACTCTTTATTGATGAACTTCATAACATTGTAGGAGCGGGAAAGACTGAAGGTGCGATGGATGCAGGTAACTTACTAAAACCTATGCTAGCAAGAGGTGAGCTTCACTGTATAGGAGCTACAACTTTGAATGAGTATCGTCAGTACATAGAAAAAGATGCTGCTTTAGAAAGAAGGTTCCAGCCAGTAATGGTAAATGAGCCTACAGTTGAGGATACAATATCCATTCTGCGAGGGCTCAAAGAAAGATATGAAGTGTTTCATGGAGTCAAAATACAAGATAAGGCACTTATAGCAGCAGCAACACTATCCAGCAGATACATATCTGACAGGTTTCTGCCAGATAAAGCAATTGATCTGGTTGATGAAGCGTGCGCTCTTATAAAAACTGAAATAGATTCCATGCCTTCAGAGCTGGATGCGATATCCAGGAAAATAATGCAGCATGAGATTGAGGAGGCTGCGTTGAAAAAGGAAAACGACAAGCTTTCCAATGAACAGCTGACTAAGATAAGGCAGGAATTAGCTGAAATGAAGGAAGTCTTCAACCAGATGAAAGCCAAGTGGGAGAACGAGAAAACATCTATATCCAAAGTACAGAAAATCAGGGAAGAGATAGAAAAGATAAATGCGCAGATTGAAAAAGCTGAAAGAGAATATGATCTAAACAAGGCAGCTGAACTTAAATACGGGAAGCTCCCGGCTCTTACAAAAGCTCTTGTTGAACAAGAAGAGATTGAGGAAAAAGCAGAACAGAAACGTACTCTTTTAAGGGATAAGGTTACCGAAGAAGAGATAGCCTTAATAGTCGCAAGATGGACTGGTATTCCGGTATCCAAACTTATGCAGAGCGAAAGGGAAAAACTCTTGGGACTTGAAGAGATACTGCACAGAAGGGTAATAGGCCAGGAAGAGGCGGTCAGAAAAGTAACCGAATCCATAATCCGGTCAAGAGCAGGAATTCAAGATCCTAACAGGCCTATAGGTTCATTTTTATTCCTTGGTCCTACCGGTGTTGGGAAAACCGAACTTGCCAAAGCTCTTGCTCAGGCGCTTTTTGATGATGAGAAAAATATAGTAAGAATTGATATGAGCGAGTATATGGAAAAATTTTCAGTAAGCAGACTGATAGGAGCACCTCCGGGTTATGTAGGATACGAGGAAGGCGGACAGCTTACAGAAGCTGTGAGAAGAAAACCGTATGCGGTTGTATTATTTGATGAAATAGAGAAAGCGCATCCTGAAGTGTTTAATATCCTGTTGCAGGTTTTAGATGATGGCAGGATAACGGATTCACAAGGGCGTACCGTTGATTTTAAAAATACAATTATAATACTGACCTCAAATCTTGGAACCCAGTACATACTTGAGGGAATAACAAAAGATAATGAAATATCTTTGCAAGCAAGGAGTATGGTAGATTCTCTTTTAAAGCAGCAGTTCCGCCCGGAGTTTTTAAACAGACTGGATGAAATAGTATTTTATAAACCTTTATCAAGAACCGAGATTATGTCTATTGTCGGCCTTATGATTAAAAATCTGGAAAACAGACTGAAGGAGAAAAAACTTAACATAAAGATATCTGAGTCTGCAAAAGAATATATCGTAGATCAGGGATTTGACAGCATTTATGGAGCACGTCCTTTAAAGAGATATATACAAAGTCACGTGGAGACACTTATTGCAAGAATGATATTGTCGCAGGATTTGGAACCTGACACAATGCTCTATGTTGATTACGATGATAATGGGCTTACAGTGAAAGCAGAGAACTAGAATAGTATAAATATAAATAATTATTGATATTATGTATCAATAAGGTTATAATATTAACAACCACTAAACGTGAAGCCAACACGTAAAGTGCAAGGTATAACCCGCAACCTCCTTATATCGAACTGCTTACTATACTTGACTGCCATCAGCGGGAAATGCTAATTAAAGGGCTGTTGTAATTGTTTTAAGACAATATACAGCCCTTTTTCTGTATCTGTATCAGAACCACTTCTTTTTTTTGAAGTAATAAATCATTAAGCCAGTTATTATAAGCATTATTCCCCACAATACAGGGTAAGACCATTTGTAATACAATTCCGGTATGTATTTGAAGTTCATACCGTAAACTCCGACAATGAATGTAAGAGGTATGAATATTGTAGATATAATTGTTAATACCTTTATTATTTCATTTAGCTTATAGCTAGTCGAAGTATAGAACAGCTCCATCAGATCCATTATCATTTCACGGTATGTTTCAGATAGTTCTATTGCTTCCTTTATATGCTCATAAACTTCATTCATATACGGGGTGACAGATGGGGTAATGAATTTTGATGGTTTGTTTATTAATATGGAGCGGGATTCTTTAAAAGGTATTATGGATTTGGAGACCAGCTGGTTATCACTCTTAACTGACCTTATTCTGGCTAACAGATCATTTGATGCATTCCTGATTATCTCTTCTTCTAGCAGATCTATCCTTTCCTCAATATCATAAAGAGTCTCAAAGTAACTGTCAGTTATTGAGTCTAATAGACGGTAAAGCAGATAATCTGGACCGGATCTTCGTATATGGCTTTTGGGAGTATAAATTTCTTTTCTGACTATGTCAAAAACATCACCATCCAAATCACCTATGGAAATAACATAATCATCACCCAACAGGAATGTGATTCCCTCTGCAACAAGAAATTCGTTTTTCTTATAAAGCATAGTCGCAATCGCAAACAGGAAATCCTCGTAATCTTCCAGTTTAGGCCTTTGCTTTTTTTCAGAAATGTTTTCAAGTACCACAGGATGGATATTATACAAGCTGGAAAGCTGATCGCATAGTCCTTTACCGCATTCGTTATCTATATCAATCCATCTTATGGAACCTTCCTTATTTTTCCCCAGTGTTTCAAGACTATGCACTGAGTATTCATAAATTTCATCTGCATTGTATTCAGTCACAGTGATGTTTAGTTTCTGTGATGTATTATTGTTCATTTCTGTGCCTTGAGTATATCTCGGATTTCAGTAAGAAGCAGTTCTTCTTTTGTCAAAACGGGAGGAGCTGGCGGAACCGCAGGCTGAATATTCTGAGTTTCTTCTTCCTTTTTTGCTTTTTCTTTAAGTTCTTCCGCTTTTTTTCTAAGTACTGCAAATAATCTTACTAACAGGAAGACAAATACAGCCATAATGAGAAAATCAACGACATACTGTATAAACATTCCGTAATTTACTGATGACGCAGCATTTCCTTCAGCATCATATGTAAGTACCCATTTAAGTTCTTTAAAATTCACTTTTCCCATTATTAAGCCTATCAAAGGCATTATAATGTCATTTACAAGGGAAGATACAATCTTGGAAAACGCAGATCCGATTATTACACCGACTGCAAGATCGATTACATTTCCCTTAGTTATGAATTTCTTAAATTCTGCTACTAATTTTACTTTTTCTTTCTTAATACGTTTTCGCATATGTACCTCCCGATAGATTAATATTATTTGAGCATCATCTTTTCCAATTCAAGCGGCTCAATATATTTCCCTTTGTAAAAAGCCCGCATATTACCTCCGGAAATCTCATCAATAAGTGCTACATGATTGTCTGATCCTACTCTTCCGAACTCGAATTTAATATCATAGAGTTCAAGCTCTTTTTTAAGCATCTCTTCTTTTATGATAGCACCGATTTTCCTTGTCATATCTACAAGAGTCCGATACTCGTCTTTTGTCATTATCCCAAGCATCTGCAATGCCTCATCAGTTATGAGAGGGTCATTTCTGTCATCATCCTTCAATGTTACTTCCACATAACCATCAAGATGCTGCCCTTGTTTACAATACATTCCGTATCTTTTGTAAAAACTGCCTACAGCTCTGTATCTTAATATGACCTCTACTCCCTTACCGAATACTTTAGCTGGTTTGACTGTCATTGTCTGATTGTCTATATCAGCACTTATATAATGCGTTGGAATAGAGTGGCTGTTTATCTTCTCAAAGAAATATTTAGTAAGCTTTAGTCCGGCTTTCCCGGCTCCTTCGATTTTTAGTCCGACAGTATTAGCACCAGGATCAAAAACTCCGTCAGTTCCTGTCACATCATCCTTAAACTTTAAAAGATAATTGCCATCTTCCATGCTGTATACGTCTTTTGTTTTTCCTGTATATACTTTTTTCATTCCCAATACCTCTCATATGTTTGTTATTAAGGGCATAAACCTGTACAGAATCCTGATTGAACCGTCTGACTGGGTTATACTTTAATATGCATAGAATTATACACAATAACATTTTATTGTGCACTATGTTAATACGCATAATGATATAATTTATATAAGAGGTGACAAATGAAACATGATATTTCCAGTTATGACTATATTGCGAAATTACCGGATTCATATGAAAAGTTTATACCAATCGGAAACGGCCGGATAGGAGCTTCTGTATGGGTAACCGCAGAAAATACGACAGATATCCATCTTCTGTTATCCGCAACTGACAATTTTTCTGAACTGGGAAGAATATTAAAAACATGCAAATCCTGCATTTCTATTTCTCCGAATATTTTTAACAGTGATTCAGAAACGCATCTTGATCTGAAAAAAGCTGTACTCAAGATAAAATCAGATAAAGCGGAAGTAAAATTGTATATAGACTACAACAAAGATGTATTGTGTTTTTCCATAAATTCGGAAATCCCGGTAAATTTAAAATATACGATTGACAACTATAGAGATCAGCCGGTAAGCTCACACGACCTGGAGAAAGATTTCAGTAATTATGCAATGTCAGGCACTGCTAGATTTCATAATATATCTGAAAGTTCTGATACTGTCAGTTTATCTGAAAACAAGAGAGGGATAATACAGTATCACAGGAATGAAGTATCCTGTTATAATTATTCATTCCATGCTCAAAATCTGTATTCAAAAGACCAGGAAGTATATCGTGATCCATTTATTAACTTGACATTCGGGACATACGCAGTATCTGAAGATTTAAGGCCAGTGGATAAAGAAGGATCTATTTTTTTAAGGACAGAAAAGCAGGTGCTTAGCAGTAAAATGCAGATATGGTCTTTAACAGAAAAAACAGATTCACATAAGAGCTGGGAAAAGAAGATAACAAAAGAAGCAGATGGGTTCGACGAATTAAATAGTTTTGACAGACATATAAAAGATTGGAATGAATACTGGAACAGATACTATATATATGCATATGGAACAGAAGATGCAAAGCTTCTTACAAAAGCATGGATATATCAGAAATACTTCAACGGGTGTGCAGGGAAGGGTCCTGTACCAATAAAATTTAACGGTTCCATATTTGTTACCTATCCTCAGGAAGTAACTCCAGGAAGGATAACCTGGGATTACCGCAGATGGGGAGCTGCTTTCTGGATACAGAACACAAGACACATATACTGGAACATGCTGCTAAGCGGTGATTTTAGTGGAATGGAACCACTATATAATCTTATGTATGGGTTGATACCGATAGCAAAGCACAGATGTTTTGCATATTACGGCCATAACGGGATGCTTCTTCCAGAGACTTTCACTATAAGCGGACTTTACTGTATGAGCAACTACTGTATTCCTCAGGAGGATAATAAAAGGTATGAAAAAGGAACATGGCTCCATCTTCCAGGACAGATTGGTAACCATTATATCCGCTGGCATTATAACGGGATGCTGGAGCTGGCGTATCTTATGCTTCTTGGCGCGAAATATTCAAAAAATAATAAATACCTGCAAATTGCTTATGAATTTTCCAAAGAGACTCTCATCTTCTTCTATGAGCATTTTGATACATTAGATGGCAAGATCCTTATGAAACCTGTGTCATCCCTGGAAACATATCAGGATTGTGTTAATGATCTACCGGATATTGCAGGTCTTGATGCTTTGACAAAGGAACTGAATATTTGTGAGGATCTCACTGATGAACTTAAAGATATATCAAAAAAAATAAGGGACATACTAGTGGATTACCCGAAGGATGAATATAAGCTTCTGCCTTGTCAAACCTTAATAGATATAAAAAGAAGGAACTCAGAAAATCCTGAACTTTACTCGGTATTCCCGTTTTATATGCATACTTATCTTAATAAGGAAAATCCTCTTTTTAATTACGCAATTAATGCATTTAATGAAAGAAAGGAAAAAGCTGGAAAAGGGTGGTCTCAGGATTGCATACAAGCAGCATTGTTAGGATTAACTGAGCAGGCAATGAATATACTTTTAAAACAGGCGAATATGACAGATGAGAGATACTCTTTCCCTGGTATATACGGTCCGAATTATGATGAGACTCCAGACCAGGATCATGCAAACGGATTAAGCATTGGATTTATACATACTCTTTTAGCTTCATCAGAGGAAAAGAATCTTTTATTCGGTGCATGGCCCAAAAACTGGAATGTGTCTTTTAAACTGCCGCTTTACTCTTCGAAATCCGTAACCGTAGAATATGAGGATGGGAAGATAAATTCCCTTGTATTTGAAGATAAAGAAGATGAAAGAAAAACAGAAGTAAATATATAACTGACATCAGTTCTTTTTTGCATATTTTTTAAAGATAATGGCAGTTATGAAAACTATTAATGAAGGAAGCAGAAATTCAATGCTTCTCATTAATACTGAAGCGTAAAAAGGGAAAGAAGTAGCTATAGGGTCATACTGTATATAGTCGGCTGTAAGCCTTATAATGAATCCAACAACAAGAAGTCCGCTTATTACATACATGAATTTATACCAGTTTTCTTTTTTCATTCTCAATTATTTACTCCTTTTATACTTTTTATCACCTGAAAGTATATCAATCTCACAAGGAAGACACAAGCCGTTATGGCAGCATTTGATACTTTTGCATATCTCACACTTCCATTTTTCTTCTTCTTTTGTAAAGAATGCGTCAATACCATTCGATGAGATGTATTTCAGGTTTTCAATCATACTCATGTTGTATTTTGTGCTGTATCTTTTATCCAAAGCTTTTAAGTATTTGCAAGGGAAGTTTTGGCATTCACTACAAAAACGTATCTTTCCTTTTCCAACCAAATCACAATGATGCGCCATGAATTGACAGTGCTTATTTCTTGGGATACATCCTGGGCAGTATCTTTTATGGAAACCTTTTTTGTTGAAATCATATTTCATAAATTGGTATGCTACACATAAACTGCAGTTCATTCCGCATGGTGCTATTAAATCAGTTTTATCCATTTACTTGTGTTACTTCCTTTACCCGCTTTTTATTATTCTTACTTATTGTCACTCTTTGCTTTAACAGTAAATGCATATATTGCAAGTACAAGTATAACCGCAGCATATCCGATTACCCAGATAAGATGTGGTATTATCATATCAAACTGCCCTGCCATTGCGGCTCTTCCTGCATCGACTGCATGTGAAAAGGGCAGCAGTTCCGCAATTTTCTTAAATGTCCCTCCGACCAGTGAAAGGTCGAACCATGTTCCTGACAGCCAGGCTGATAAATTGGTTAAAAGGGCTCCACAGATGCCTCCGACCTGTCTGTCATTGAAAATACTTCCGCATAATAACCCTATTGCGATGAAAAGCACTGCTGAAGGTATCAGTACAATTATTGCCAATAATATATTCATGCTTATAGTAAGACCTAATGCTATTGCGGCAATAAAGCATATTATTGTCTGCATTACTGCCATTGGAAGCAAAGGCAGAGTATAACCAAGTATGAAGTCAGATGACTTCATTGGTGAAATATATAACCGTAACATAAAAGAGCTTGTACGGTCTTTTGCTATAAGCATTCCTGAGAATAAGGATATGAATGACAAGCCGAATACCGCAATGCCTGGGGTAATATGATCTATTGCAAAGAGCTCTACAGGTATGTTCGCCTGAATTGCAGATAATAAAAGAAGAACTATAAGAGGAAAGCCCAAACCGAAAGCCAGATTCAGTTTGTCTCTTAAAATCTCCCTGCTGTTACGTAAAGCAAATGCTGAAATTTTCATATTACACTGCCTCACTTTCTGAAATATAGATGAAAGCATCTTCAAAATTAGCTGCATTTGCTTTCCTGGTTATTTCTGCAGAGGTTCCAATGATTTTCAGTTCGCCTTTTACCATTATCCCTATACGGTCTGATAAAGCCACTGCTTCTTCGAGATAGTGTGTAGTGAGTATGATAGTCATATTTTCCTTCAGCTTTTTTATAACTTTCCACAACTCTCTTCTTGCAAGAACATCCAGTCCTAAAGTCGGTTCGTCAAGAAAAAGAAGTTTTGGTTCAGAGATTAATGCCATAGCGATACTGAGCCTTCTTTGATATCCGCCAGATAATATTTTTGCTTTCTGCTTCTGTACTTCGCCTAAACCGAAAGAAGCAATAATATTCTTGGTTTTTACTAATGATGAATTCTTGTCATTTCCATATATTCTCGCAATCAGCTCCAGATTTTCCATTACGGTAAGATTTGGTGCGACTGCAGTTTCCTGGGGTGAGACATTAATTATCGGCTTAATGTTATATGAATCTTTTGTAATGCTTTTACCGAAAATATATCCATCTCCTTCACTGGGCTTAATCAGGCAGGATAACATTTTGATAGTAGTTGTTTTCCCGGCACCATTGACACCTAAAAGAGCGAATAGTTCATTTTCCATTATTTCCATGTTCAGGTTGTTGACTGCTGTGATACCCTTGAATTTTTTAGTAAGGTTTTCTGTTCTTATTGCTGTCATTTCATTCCTCTCTCATTCTCATCTGTAATTTTCTTTATACCTTTCGCGAAATTTAGACTGTCAGTTTCAGAATGTTCTTGATATATCTCTTTTGATCTTCCTTCAAGTATAGCATCTGCTATACTATGGAAAAAAGACATTCGTTCTATAGCAATTCCTTTTTGTGCATCTGCCAGTAGTACCAGAGTATCTCCTGTTTTTATGTCAAACATATCACGTACTTCCTTAGGTATTACTATCTGCCCTTTAGGCCCTATTTTAACAGACCCCATATATCTTTGGTTTACAGCCTTATCTGATTTCATTTATCCTCCTCAAAAAACAGTTATACAAGTAATACAAGTATAACTTATTGTACTCAAATGTCAATTGCTTATGCAGTTAACCATATAAAAATTAAATAATTGTTTTTTTAAAGAAACTGAAGATATTTTCAAACTGATCAAGGATTACATGACCGGTATCCTTAAGTATGTGTACATCTGCCGATGGATAGTTTGTTTTTATCCTTTTTGCGGTTCTGACTGAATCAATAAGGCTGTCATGATCACCTCCGAAAAACTGTAATGGAACTGATATATTACTTATCTGCTCATCAGTAAAGATTGGAAGAGGCTCCATTAAAGGATTAAAATGGGCTGCAGCCAAAGACTGGAATGCAATAACTTCATCTGGGACAGCAGTTTTGTAGTATATCGCATTGTTCATTACTTTTTTACCATTATCACCAAGAATTGAAGCGAATAAAACTTTAAATATAAAGGATTTCTTCATGGGAGCAAATCCTCCCGCAGTTATCATAGAAAGGGCATGCACCTTGTCAGGTCTGTTAATCGTAAAATTCATGGCATACCAGCTGCCAAGGCTCATTCCAAGAATAAAAGCTTTACCTATTTTCATATTATCCAATAATGATTCAATCCATTTTAGAGGCTCATCAGTATTAAGCTCACATCTTGCAGGTTCACTTAAACCAGGTTCACCGGGTATATCAACACAGTATATAGTAAAGTCATTTATGAAATATAATATGCTTCCAAGCCAGGTCGCACTGTTTGATGTGGAGCCATGAAACATAAACAAGGGTGGTTTGATGGAGTCTCCGAACTTCAAGACATGTGTTTTTGCGATGTCTGTATCAATATATAGTTCTTCATACGGATAATCCATATAACATGATAATATATCTGTATAATATTTTTCGATTAACTCTCTTCCTTGGTCAGATCTGTATATGTTCCTATTCATTCTTTTTATCCTCGCTGTTAGTTAACTGATTAAACATTTCAATTATTCTTGTTACGAAATCAGCTGATCCGTAAAAAACATATTTTGCTTTTTCTATTTCCGGGTAGTAGAAGAAATCGAAACGGGATCTGTTTTTGGCATCTGACTCGCTGTTTAGCACTGCCATAAACATGTTGGATATTCTAGATGCTTCTTCCGAATTCTGTTCTTTAATCTCTATTACTGCAGATATTGATATGCGGTCATGAAGAGTATCATAATCAGGTTTTAATACCGGTATATCTTTCCTTGCAAGTTCTCCATGGCAAAAAGACTTTAATTCATCTTCAGTCACTCTCCAGGTCCTGCCAATCTTATTAGCTTGTATTTTTCCTTCTTTTATAAACCTTAAAATAGTTTTAGGATGAAGATCCAGTATTCTGCTGAGTTCATTTATCGTATATAGTTTTGCTGTCATAGTTCCTCCTTTATAATGCTTTTAGTTATATAATAGAGCATAAAGGAATATATGTCAATAACTAAGTAATAATAAGTAATATTAGGGTATTTGCTTTTAACAAAAAAGCTGCTATTCTATATAGCAGCATGATAGTATTTATTGATATTAAGTAATTTAAGTATATCAGTGATTATGTAAAAAGGACAATCCTACAGATAAGGCTATACCTGCACAAAGAGCAAACATAGAGTGTTTCTTTTCATGTGCTTTTGCTTCAGGCAGAAGATGAGCAGCTGAAATATATATTAGGACGCCGACTACAAATCCCAGAGCAAGCCCTAATGCCGAGTCACTTAGTTTTCTTATTAAAGGATATGCAATAAATGCACCAATCGGAGTAGTAAGACCGGCAACAAGAAAAGAATAGAGAAGGGACTTCTTTGCGCTTACTCCGCCTTTTAATAAAACCGAAAAGGTAATGACACCTTCTGTAAATTCATGAACGACAAGTCCTATGCCTGATGCGAGTCCTGCAAAGATACTTGCGCTGAAAGTAACAGTATATGTAATACCGTCAAGCAATGAATGAATGCCTATTCCTTGAATCGCAGTAATACCGAATGCAAGTTCATCCTGATGCGTATGGTGTTTAATTAACCTGTTACTGAAAAGCATGAATACAAAACCGACAAGAGCTGCAAATCCTGCATTATGATTCTTCTCAATAGCTTCAGGGAAAGCGGATATTAAAGGAGCAGAAATGAGAACGCCTGCAGCAAAACACATAAAATATTCTTTGTATTTTTCCACCCACTTCTTATTTTTGTAAATCACATAAATGCCTATTGAATTCACAACTAAAGCGCTAACAGCGAATATCGATATCATTAAAAACACTTTCGAGTCGTCCATATTATACCTTCCTAATGAGTAATCATACAAATCATAAATTATTATATCTGTAAAGTTATTACCCTTTACTATAACTTAATTACAATATCATCAGTACTCAAGCCATGCAAGAGATGTTTGAAAATTTGTTATTTTTTATTATAGATTAATCATCCAAAACATTCTTTACAGCTCTGAAGCTTAAGTAACTCTGTCCATCAATTTTCATTTTTGAATGAATGCCTCCATGATATACGATGATATATGCCCGATCAGCATTATCTTTTTCAGACTCGCTTGTCCAGTAATATATTACTTGTGAATGCACATCCCATAAAGGCGATTCCTTATCCGGTGTTTTATCATACACAGCTTTTTTCTCATCTGGGTACCATACTCCGTTTACATTCTCACCGTGGAGCATCATAGATCTTACTGCTTCATCAACAGTCGGTAATCTCCATATGTCCTGTATTTCATCCATTACGGTTGTTCCATCTTCTGAAAGATATCTGCATATATCTATTGCTTCATCCCATGTAGTTCCGCTATCTGGCCAGCCAGGACCTCTTGGTGCCCATACTAACGTTACTTCATTTCCTTCGATTATTCTTGTTCCAAAATCATTGTCATTTACCCTTTTAGATACTTTTATAGCCATAGGTATAAATACAGCTATGATGATAATAAGCGGAATGAAGATTAATGAACGGTATGCCCACTTCTTTGGTTTCGGTTTGCCAAAGTAATATAGAAGCCCAAGCCCGATAATCGGTATGACTATCATTAAGCCAATAACAAGAAAATTTGCTCCTGAAAAAAACCATATGCTGAATCCTGCAAGCAGTATATGAAGTATTAGTCCGGCTATTTTCCATTTCAGGGTTATAACCCCAAGCACGACGAATACTATAGCGAACAACAGATACTGGAAAAAGAGCATAAAAAGATTTTCCCATATGGAAACGGAATACCAGCCTTCATGAAAATTCTCTATTGAACCCCAATATGCCCATATGCTAGAGAAAATTGTTGTGATACCTACGCCTATCCAGCCTAATATATTACTTCTTTTTTCCTTAATCATTTCAATTTCCTCTTTTGTGTATTCATTATATCACTTGATGTGCAGAAATAATAAATGCATATTTGAAAATTTAGTGTTGACATATAAAATTAAATCGTATAAAATTTAATAGTATTAAATATAATAATCATAAAGGAGAAATATTATGTCAATATACGAACTAACTGTAAAAGATACAAATCAGAACAATATCTCTTTAGCAGAATACAAGAATAAGGTGCTCTTGATAGTTAATACAGCTACAGGGTGCGGATTCACTCCTCAATATGACGGGCTATCAAAATTGTACGATAAGTATGCCGATAGGGGATTTGAAGTACTTGATTTTCCATGCAATCAGTTTTTAAATCAGGCTCCAGGAAGTGATGAGGAACTTGCCAGTTTCTGCCAGTTGAAATTTGGTACCAAATTTAAGACCTTTGCAAAGATTGATGTTAACGGCAAGAACGCACACCCTCTATTTGCTTGGTTAAAGGAGAACACGCCTGAGGATGAAAAAGATACTCAAGACAAGGGAATTGGCAATATTCTCAATAAAATTAAAAAGGTTATAAGCACGAAAGATATAAAATGGAATTTTACGAAATTCCTTGTAGACAGAAATGGCAATGTTATAAGAAGATATGAACCTGCAACTAAACCTGAAGACATAGAGAAAGATATACTGAATCTTCTGCAGGAGTGAGGTGCGAAATGAATTATGGACAGATCAGGAACAAAGCTGATGAAACAGAATCCAGCTTGCTTCTTTCAAACCAGTTGTGTTTTCCGCTATACTCAGCATCGAGAAAAATTATAAGGATGTATACTCCGTTTCTTAATGAATTAGAACTGACTTACACTCAGTATATAACAATGCTGGTATTATGGGAGAATGACGGTTTATCAGTAAAAGATTTAGGAAATAAGCTTTACCTAGATTCTGGAACGTTGACTCCTTTGCTGAAAAAACTGGAAAAGCAAGGAATTATAATCAGAAAAAGAAACTCTGAAGATGAACGGAATGTCATTGTATTTCTTTCCGAAAAGGGGAAGAGTCTCAAACAGAAAGCTCTGGATGTTCCACAAAGGATATCCTCATGCATAGATCTGAATATGAAGGATGTAATGGAACTTAAAAGGCTTTTAACTGTAATTCTTGATGGTTAGAGCTCTGGTCAAAAGGGATTTATTAAGAATCCCGCAGCAATAATAATTGCTACAATGACAGGTGCAGGTATTTTCCTAGTCAATAGCATTACTGCTGTAAGTGAAAAAACAATCAGATTATCCCATGTGAATCCACTTTTTTGCATAAGTATTAATGCAGATACACTAATTAAACCGCCTGCAACTGCTGTTATTCCTTTTAAAGAAGTTTTTATTCCTTTAATCTTCTTAAGATTTTCCCATAAAGGATAAACAAAATATATCAACAGTATACCAGGAAGGAATATTGCCGTGCCGCCTGCAATCGCTCCTATTATCTGAACTAACACGCCACTGCCCCTTGAAGCCATACCGGCTGCATATGCGCTAAAACTGAACATTGGCCCAGGAAGACCCTGAACTAAACCGAATCCGGTTAAAAATTCCTGATTGGTCATATATTGGTTTACTTCCACAAGCTCGCTGTACATCATAGGGACTACGACCTGTCCTCCCCCTATAACCAGATAACCATATCTGTAGAAGCTTTCGAAAATGTGTATAATTCTGTTATCCCATAAAAGTGTTAAAATTATACTAAGTATCGCGATAGTTCCAAAAGCAATAAGGTATTTCCATGGAGGGGAAATTCTGACTTTATTCCATAAGTCTTTTTCTTTTGATGTAAATATGCACACAGCACCGCCGATAATCAGAACTAAGGGATATATCCATGGCATCCTTAAAAAGTATGTTGCAACACCACCAAAAGTAAACAGGATTAAAGTAATTTTATCTTTTATGACTTTTTTGCCTATCCTATAGGCAGCTACTAAAATGAAAGCGACTGCCATAGGGCCAATATATCTCAATCCTTCAGAAGAGATGTTTAGCTTTTCAAGGAAAGCACTCAAAAATGATAATATAGTCATTAAGATAATTACAGGAAGCCCCCATACAAGCATAGTCAGAAAACCCAATACAGGCCCTCCAACCTTATATCCTATTGAAATTATGGTCTGAGTACTGCTCGGTCCAGGCAGTATCCCTGTAAGCGCAATCAATTCTATCAGCTCTTCTTCGGTAAGGTACTTCTTTTTAATGACCATCTGGTCTGTAAAAACGCCATAATGCGCTTCTGGCCCGCCATATGCTCCTAATGAACAGATTAATACATCCTTTAGGAATGTACTCCATCTGATTTTTTCTTTATTGCCAATAATCTTAATATCTTCTTCCATTAATTATTTCCTTCATCTTAAATGTATTCAGAAATATATTTTGCAGCTTGCTTTTGTGTTATGGTGCTTACATCAATCTTTATACTGTTTATTTTTTCATATTTTAAAAGGTATTCCAAGCTTTTTTCTACTATGTCAGCATCTCTTATGCCTTTGTCAATATCCGACTGCAGTCTTGTATTTAAACTCACTTTGTCAGGCATTAAAGTAAATATATGAGTTTTCACATTTTCTAAATTCAGGTGAGACAGTATTTCATCAATTATCCATTGTTCATGCATAACCCAGCAAAAAATTATGTTTTTATATATAGAACACTTAATATAATTGCCAATAAGGTAACATATATTATCCATAACCATTTTTCTGGTTTCATCATTAACTATGAAAGGATGCATTTTCCAGCACCAGTCTCCATCAAGCAGCACATTATCTTTGAGTATCTTGCTTAGTTCATTGCTTACTTCTGTTTTTCCAGCGCCCATTGTTCCGTTGATCAAGATAAGATTCTTCACTTAGTACCTCTTTGATAATTATATTATATTGTTACTGTGCATGCTACAAAATTTATTTAGGACAATGTATTAATAAAGATGAGTTGTAAAGAGATATATGTGCTATAATTGAATCAGTAGTTAATATGAAGAAGAGGTGAGATAAATGGATATAAAGAAAAAAATTGATGAAATAGTAAAAAAAATCAAAGCTGATGAATCATTTGCAAAAAAGTTTAAGGATAACCCAGTAAAGGCTGTTGAGTCTGTACTGGGTGTGGATTTGCCTGATGATCAGATAAACAAACTGATTGATGGTGTAAAAGCAAAACTCAAATTAGATAAAGCTGATGGGCTTTTAGGAAAGATAAAGAAGTTATTCTAAGGTTACTTAAAAAATGAATCTCCATAGGGCTGTTTAATCTTCCTCTTGTGAAGATTCATTTTCCATATATTCATACTCAAGTATATCTCCTGGTGTACATTTGAGAACTTTGCATATCTCATTCAGGGTCGAGAAGCGTATGGCTTTTACTTTACCGGTTTTTAAGTTGGAAAGATTAACAATAGATATTCCTACGCTATCGGCTAATTCGCTGAGCTGCATTTTTCTGTCTGCAAGGACTCTGTCAAGGCGTATTATAATTGCCATTTTGTCACTCCTATCCTATATGGTCGTGTCATACTCTTGCTGCAGGTATGCTCCATAATTAAATATTGCACTTAATAAAAGCAGCAGTATGCCTAATATGAGTATCTCGGTATTTATTGTGTATACGACATTTACATTGCTTATGTCAAAAGCATGTACTATTTTGTTAACCATAAAAGCTTTCATGACCGGAACTATAACTGAACCGGCAATCACTATATATCCAGTATACATAATGCTTTTTGCATTTTCTTTGGCAAAGGGTTTTGCATCAACTACATTTTTAAGGATATTTTTGAGCTGTTGTAGTACAAAAAGGATCATTATAAGCAATAACGTGATACTAATGAAAAGGAGCGAATAGAGATTGCTGATATCCGTGTCGGATATACTGCTTGCTGTTATTTCAAATCGTATTATATTGTCCGGGCTAATACTGAAACTGTTATCTGCGGTTATAAGGTCAATTGCTTTAGGAAATGCTCCTATGCCTATAGCTGCAAGAATGGATGCAGCAGCCAGTCCCAATACGACCCAGAATAATACATTTATTATTCCTGATATGCTTTTCGATAGTTTGCTATACTTTACTAAACTTGGTACTTTCATTTCTTCCTCCGTTACACGTATTATACAAGGAGTATAACACTGAAATTTATGTATGTCAATAAATATTTAATGATAAACATTAATAATTTAATGATATTGCATAAGTGTGCGATACTTTTGGATCAATCAGGCGATGTATCCGTGTTTTCTTAATGCATTTACATAACCTAGAAGGTGCATATCAGCCATGAAATCAACTTCTTTTTCAGGAAGAAAGTTCAGTGCTTTAAGCACTAATGCTGCAAACTCAACAGGGCTGGTCCCATTTGCCGTTATAATATTCTTGTCACTGACAGCATTTTCATTAATATAGTTTTCTGAATTAGTATATCCAGCTAATTGTTCAATTTCACTCAGGCTGTTGCCAGTATGTTTGACATGGTTGAGAAATCCTTCTTTTGCAGCATAATATGTCGCATCACATATAAATCCGGTAACCTTGTTTGAATTGATGAATTTTCGCACACATGCTGTAAGGTTGCCGGTTTCGCTTTTTCTGTATGATTTGCCTCCGATAAGAACTAAAGCATCAGTATCTTCAGGAATCTGCTCCAGTGTGATATCAGGAATCATCGTCAGCCCTCCCATTGATTTTTTGGGCAAAAGGTCAATGGATGCCCAAAGAACCTGGCTTTTTATGCTTACATGATCATTTAGAAGCATTGAAGATATATATGCTCCTTCCCAATCTGCATACTGGTCTAGAACAACCAAAACTGCTTTCTTTCCCATTTCTAATCTCCTTGTTTATAATAAAAATCTGTGACTTCTTGATTGAATTATATACCTTCAATTTTCAAAGGTATATAAACTTCGCAAAATAACTGCTATCATCCTTTAAGGATAATACTGAATAAGATTTGAAAGATAAGGATTATTGGATAAATATACAAATGCTATATAAGCACTGTGTCCATAAACTCTCCTTTTTCATATGGAACCCATGCAAGAGCTAATAAATGAATCGTAATGTTAGTACTTGCAGCCCGTATATCAATTGTTTCGACTTTGTCCTTAACAGAGTCATATTCGAATGATATGTCTTTTAGCTGCTGTTCAAGTTCTGTCTGAAGCGTATCGAGCTGTACTTCCAATGACTTCAATCTTTCTTCAGCCTGGTCTATACTTTGTCCGCTCTTCATGGCTTTTGATGTTCTGCTTACTGCTGTACCTATTTTAGAAACTGAAGATGAGCTTATGGTTTTTCTGCCAAAAAGAGCTCCTAAGATAGCGCTTCCAGCTGAGACCATTGCATCCATCTTCTTCTGAGAGGCCATTGCATTCTGCTTTTCTACTGCTTGTCTTGCTCTTATAAGCGCATTTTCCAGAGTCTGCATTTTCGAACTGTATTTCTTCTTCATCGCTTCGAGATCCGTATCTCTCTTTTCGTGTGCATAATGCTGCATTCTGATTAAGAAATCCCTCTCTTCTTCGCCATACTCTGAGACAAGTTTAAGTTTGGGTGATGAATAAAGTTTCAAAGATAAGTTTGTCCTGATATGCTGTGCTAATAATTTTTTCCATGAATCATAATTTTTTACATTGGCGGCAGCTGAAGGACAATCAGAAAAAAGAGCTCCATCTGCTGGGAATGTCTCAATATCATTTAATTCCACATCAATGATCTGTGACTGATTCCAGTCCAGAGTTACAGGTCCGTCATTGAACTGAGTCAGTATTGTATAGCTCTTGGTAGCAGTTATCATGTGCTTTTCACTGTTATACATGACATCAGCTATTCCCACTACAGCGGGTTTGTAAATCAGCTTGCCTCTGGTACGGGTTTTTTCTGGAATATATACCTGCTTTATTGTGGGAGGCAGCACAATTGCTGAAGATAAATCCTGTTGTGTAACAGATGTGTCAATATCCTTCTGAGCAACAGGTTCATGCGAAGCAGACCTGTCTGATTCTATGTTCTGTGCGGGAAGCTTAGCGATCTGATCCTTTGTCAATGGCCCTGCGAGATAAGACATAACCCATCTTGTGTTAAATATGACTGGCTCGTTTTCATGAACGCTGTGCAGATAGAAGACTCTCTGCCCTATACCCGCTAATATCTGTTCTGTACGGTTTTTGTTAAAACTGCCTCCGGCTGCAGCACCTTCTAATCCTTCCAGTACTCTTTGTTTGTCTCTTTCAGTCTGCAGCCTTCCGATGAACCAGGTTCCTGCATTTGACAGGGCTTTGTAGTCAAGGTCAACAGGATTCTGTGTTGAAAGCACCAGACCCAGGCCGAAAGCACGGGCTTGTTTAAGTAATGTGAGTAAAGGTGCTTTTGATGGGGGATTTGCAACAGGAGGAAGATAACCGAACAGTTCATCCATATATATCATTGCTCTTAAACTTCCTGTCCCTGGCTGGCTTCTGACCCATGACAGCACTTCATTTAACAGCATAGTGACAAAGAACATCCTCTCACTGTCTGAAAGATGAGAGATAGAAAATACAGAGACTTTTGATCTTCCTGAATCACCATAAAAGAATCTGTCAATATTCAAAGGCTCTCCTTCCAGCCAAGCTTCAAATCCTGGGTGTGCGATCAGGTTATTAAGCAGCATAGCCAATGTAAAGCGGTCTTTTGAAGGATATATGCTGTTTATATCCATTACGCCTATTTTGTCAAATGGCGGGTTTTGAATTTCGGCTATAAGCTGCGGTAATGTTATGCTTTTTTCTGCTGACCAGCTGTTATCCAGTATTTTTGATATAAGTATAAATTCTCTGCTTGTAAAGGAATCTGCATTTATGCCAAGCAGGGATAGAAGACCTGTTGTAGTAGCGCTTATCCTGTCTCGATATGTATCTTTGTCAGCTAATACTTCCTTTGTGGGAGCATTGAAGGACTTCAGGACAGAAACTCCTATACCTGAAGAACCTCCGGGCGTATATATTTTTACTTCAGACTCGTTTTTCAGGCTCTGGATCCTTAATCCGTCCTGACCCCATTCGGATAACCCCTTTTTCCATGAATCTGCCTGAGCCATAGCATATTGGTCTGGTTCCATACCTTTATTTGAAGCTTCCTGTAGATTTATCCAGGGACGAAAATCCTCTCCTCTTAAAAGAGGGAATGTAAGAGCAAGGTTTGTTAAGTCGCCTTTTGGATCAATGGCTATAACCGGAATATTATCCATCATAGCCTCTTCAATAATCCCTATTCCTAGACCTGTCTTGCCGCTTCCTGTCATTCCTATAATTACTGCATGTGTAGTTAAATCCTTTGATTTTAAAAGAACATAATCTTCTTTCAATATCCTGTTTTCTATATCATATTTCTTTCCTAAATAGAATACTCCGAGTTTTTCAAAATCCTGCATTATATAACCCTCCGTTTGTTTAGACATTTTGATGCTGGGAATAGAACCAGTAGCTTAATTATATACTATTTCAATTAGGATTATATACTAATTTGATTCGTAATAACTCTGACATAAGATGTGTCTGTATATATATTTCTTTCTGCATACTGGTTTTAAATACAAAGCTTGTTTTTATACTATTGAAGCTGCTCTGTATATTCTGGAAATACTTCCATCATGATGGTGTCCCTGTGTATGATACTCCCATCCATATCTTTCATAATATGAGGTGTGGTCAGTGCATAAATATACCATATCAAATCCCATTTTGGCAGCTTCAGTTCTAGCATAGTTTAACAGCTTACCGCCTAATGAATGGCCTCTTGCCTGTTTCTCTACAAATAAAGCACAAAGATAGGGATAAAGGTCAGTCCTGTCAACAAAATCATTTTGAATAAGTCCGCAACCGCCAATAATGTTATCTTCCGCATCAAGAGCGAGATACCACTTAGGAAGCTTGTTTATTCTTGTAATGCAATCTGATATGCTTTCCTCATATTCTTTCCTCTCTATACCCCATTTTGAGGAAAACCAGTCAACAGCTTTTTCTGAGTAATATGGATTTTCTGATACGGAGATTATCTTAAAACTGAACTTATTAAGTGAGTAGTACACACATCGGTTCAATACACCGTTATGCATGATGGTACCTGCTTTGTCTGTAAGTTTCATTCCGCACTTTTCCATTACACGCCTGCTAGCTGTGTTATAGTCAAATGTAGCGGCAGTCACTTGGGAAAATCCTTTATTGAAAAGATCCGAAATCACTGCTTTCAATGCTTCAGTCGCATAACCCTGGTTATGATAATCCGGATGAATCACATATCCTATTTCTATGCTGTCTTTATCGACCTTTACATCATTTACAAAGCCTATAAGCTTATCCTCTCTATAAATCCCTTTTTCATAATGATCTTCAGAATAGGAACAAGCCATTAATTTTTTAAACATACAGACAGCTTTTTCATGGGATTCAAAATCTGGAATTATGAATGTCTTTCTAACCATACTATTTGTAAGGATGCTTATCATGTCTTCCTGATCAGCATCTATATATGGTTTTATAGTAAGCCGTTCTGTCTTTAACATGTTATATCCTCTCCATATATCCGGATGGAAGCTCCTCTTCACTTAAGAATTTGAAATCCTTGTCTTTCAATATTGGAATAAAGTACTCATAAGGGATTACAGGAAATTCACATGCGTAATCATTAGCGCCAAACCATTTTCCTTCCTTCTCAGTCAGATTCAGCCCTCTGGCAAATTTAGTATAGTTTGAACAGTCATGTACAACTATGTCCCATTTCTCATCATCAGCTGCCTTCATGAATTTTAATGTAAGCTCATGGCTCCAAACTGGTGATATATACCCATGTCTTGAAATATACATATTCTCACCATAATAGTTTTCTATATTATTAGGATTCAAATGTAGTTCTGCGCAGTTAATGAAGCTTATGCCTGTATCCAGAATTTGTTTTTTCTTTTCAAAAAACGATTTATAGAATTCAGGTGTCATTGGTGTCTCAATACCGACATTCTTTATATACCTTCTGGCTGTACTCATATTATTAATCACTTTGTCGGAACAATTTGTTGCTCCTAAATTAAAACGCAGCTCATCAAGACCTGATTCAGAAAGCTGTTTGGAAGATTCTTCGGTCACCAGGATTCCATTTGTATACATGTGCTGGTGTATACCCGCATTATGCAATTTCTTAATAACCGGATAATATTTTTCAATCTCCATGAAAGGCTCAAGATATACATATGATATACCTGTAGGTTTTTTATGAACAGAAAGCAGAAGATCAATATCTTTTTCATAATACTTAGTCCCGCCAATTTCCCACATTCCTTCTCCGACCGGAGCAATGTCATCAAGTTCACCATAGTTATAGCAGAACTTGCATTCAATATTGCATTTATTAGTTTTCCTGACAGCACTTAATCCTGTACCCAAAAGACATGATTTGCAGCCGTTAGGAAACTTATCGTCATTACCGACATAATATGTCCTGTTCTGCAGTGTTTTAATACCTTTTATATCTGCCATGAGTTCAGCGTCTCGCTTATCGATGACTTCCTCAATCTGAGCGAATGTCGAATAAACGATTTCCTGCTGTTTTGCCATAAGCTGCTCATCTTCAGGTAAGGAAGCAAAGAACTTGAACCATTTGTAAGCATCTTTTTTAGATATTTTCATTTCTTCTCCTAAGCATGTTGTATTTTAGCAAATATTCCATTATATGTAAACTTATATCTGATTTAATGGACTATAGTATATTATATAACACTTTATTTACTAAACATGAGTATATTATGCATATATTTCGAAAATAGCTAAGCATACAATTTTAATGTAAAGTCAAATAAGAGGGGGGATTAATTATGAAAAAGTTTTTATCCATTATCCTGATATGTATTTTGGTTTTTTCGCTTAGCGCATGTACTATACAGAAAACACTGGATAATCTGAATCATGACAATAATGGAAATGATACTTATGAAGACGATGAAGAAGAAGCATCTGAAAATCAAAGAGGCATCTATAGTGATGAAGGACTGGAGTTAAGTGAATTTTTTACTGCATTTAATGATGTTGTAGTAGAGCATGAACCAATGATTAACAATTTTGAAACTGATGATTTTTCCATGTTTGATATAAGTCTTGATTATCTAGTACCGCTGGTTCATGTTTCAAACATAGCATATTATGATGCAGGAGTACTCTTTGCTGATGAAGGGCAGTATAGGAAGGTTGATGGTGATGTAATTTCCTTCGGGAAAAAGTATACACGGGAAGAGGATGGGTTTTCTCCTGATCAGCAGCAAGGTGATGTAATAACGGAATCGGGCACATTGGATACTAAGAAGAACCAGCTGTATTTTGAAACAATTGTTGAAAGAAACGGTTTAAAAGTGACTCGGGCTGTAAGCGAAACAGTAATACTTGCAGATGGGACTTTTTTAATCCAGTTTCTGGAAGTGCCATTTTCTCAGGTAGAAAGAGGTATTGAAGACAGCGGACGTGCATATTTTATGTATGTATCAGAGGAAAAGCTGGAAGTTATAAAAGCTAAATTTGCTTTTGATGTAAACTTCACATATAAGTCAATCTTTAATAAAGGGGAAATGGAAACTGTTAAAATGGCTGAAGGATATGAAAAGGTGAGAAGGATGACTGTGACTGAATCTGATGTCGACACAGAAAGGTATTAATTCTTCTGTCTATCTCCAAAATGAATTACAGGAAGCCTTTTGACTGATATTGTACTCAATTACTTTTTTCAATAATTCATAATCTATAACCTGATTCCATTTAATCCGGAACAGGTTTTCTGTTGATGTGTAATCGGATTTTTTAATTTCCTCTCCAAAATGTATAATTGCATCCTGTTCTGGTGCTACTGCGATATGCTGTTTTGATATGCTGAACCCGATTATATAAGTGCCATGATGCGTAAACATCGGTTGTTTCCATTTTATTACGGGTTCTAATGAAGGAAACTCCCTGCTTATCCAAAAAAGCATTCTTTTCATCTTCTCACGATATTCGGTATTGTCAATTTCTTGAATATAATCAGTGAATAGGTCCATATATGTCCTCCTTGTATAAGTGTTAGTACATTATCAAAACTCTTAGAATACGTAGAATAATGTCATTCTTACGAGATAATTTATCTCTCCACGATTCACAGTAGTGATTAGTTACAGGTGGATTAACCGGTAGACATACATCATCATGAATTAATCTGTAGGATTCGTTTATTAAATGCTGAAATATTCCTTTCTTCATGAAATCAGGAAAAAGTGTGAAGTTTTTTAAATTTTCCAGACCAGTAAGCCAAGTATTGAAATATTTGGATTCAAGACTTTGTATATCAGAGGAAGCCATGTTGGTCCTGTAGTATATACCTTGTTTTCTGTTACATATATAGTTTAAATAGTTTCTTTGAGTATCCTCATCAAGATAACTGTTCTGCTGTAATAACCACAGTATATATACCATATAAGGTCTTAAGAGAATTTCATTGCTTTTCCTGTTTTCCGACTCCCAAATATCTTCATTTAAATAACCATTAATAAATGCTTTTTTCAAATTTTCAGCACATATCTCTTTTTTAGGTATTACCAGAGGATGATCAGGAATAAATGTAGCGATATTTGCTGCAATTAATGTTTTAAATGTTATCTGAAAACCATAATGATGCTCATTTGTATCAGTCCAGTCTTCTTCACCATTTATATATCTTTCCATAAGCTTTATGGCTTTTTTTATAACCGGGTCATCTTTTGGCAGGGATAATTCACGTGCACGAATTAAAGCTGATTCAGTGGTTTTAAAAATTCTCTTTTCCTTTAGTTTAGTATTTTGCGTATGGAATCTGCCCCATGAACCATTACTCATCTGCTCGATTATGAGCTGCTTATACCACTTGGATTCCTGATATTTGGAAATATCTGATGTTTTTTTACCAAGTATCTCCTTGTCCAGGATATGTCTTGGTATTGGATCTTTTATCGTTCTGTCGAGATGTTCTATAATAATTTCCATATCAGTTTTCATCATGAATTCCTTTCTGTTAGCAATCAGTAAACTAAAGGTATCAATTTATTATCTCTTACTGCATATTGAAATTCTGAAAGTTCATCATTGTCAAAAACTTTAAGAAGTTTATCAAAGTCATTAACACAGGGAAGCGAGGGTACTTCAGATCTCTTAATCCATTTCATCTCACCTTCATCAGAACTTATCAACTTCCCGCTAAATTTATCAGTTTTATATAAAAGAACAATATATCTGCCATCATTAATAGGGAACTGTTTGATTCCACAAAGTATCGGATTAAATACATCAAGTCCAGTTTCTTCTTTCATTTCACGAATTACCGCATTTACAAATGATTCACCCGGTTCGACATGGCCACCTGGAAGGGTATATCCTTTCCAGCTGTCTTTAATGCGATTTTGAAGAAGTATCTCATCCCCGTCATATATCATGCATAATACTGTCAGTTCTGCCTTTTCTGATCTGTCCAAACTGTTCCTCCATTGAATTTAATTTATTACTAATAATAAATTAAACATAGCTAATTGATTATTCATTAAGTCATACATTCCATTCTAATTTTTATCTTTGATTTTCTTACCCTCTGCAAGAGATAGGTTTTTCTTCCATGTTTTGATAATTTCTTTTTCAAAAAAGTCAAATAGGCTGGCAAGAGATTCAGTTTTATCATATTCCTGCAAAGCATTATAGTACTCATACTTGTCTTCGTCATAAACTATAAGAGGAGGGTGATTATTTGTCATTAGATAGTAATTAAGAATAGTTCTTCCGACGCGTCCATTGCCATCAGCAAAAGGATGAATATATTCAAATTTTGCATGAAGATAGGTAGCTGCCTTTAAAGTGTCTTTTCCAATATATGAGTTAACTTCGCTAATAAGATTAGTCATATCTTCTAACACATGCTCACAAGAAGAACCAACCTCATATACTCCGGTAATATAGTCATGTTTCTTGAATTCTCCAGGTCTTTCATTATTCATAATAAATCTTTGTTCATCATATGTTCCACAGGTTAAAATCCTGTGAATTTCTTGTATTAATTCAATACTGAGCGGTTCTTTCTTAACTATTTTATGTATTAGAAAATCGTAACATGTTTTCTGATTTTGCTGTTCAAATAAAGTTCTTGTATTTCCTGTATAATTTAATACTTTACTATTCTCAAAGATTTCCCTAGTATCATGATAATTTATCTCATCGTTTTCAATTCTGCCTGAGTTATATGCGAATAATATACGAAAATTATCAAGGTATTTCTGCAAATCATTTACTGATGAAATATTATATGACTGCCATAAAGCAACAATTTTATTGTATGTCATTTAGAAGCTCTCCTTTGTGCTATCTTAAGTAATTATATCATACTAGATTGATTACCATTAAATTATACAAGTAAGAAAAAAGTAAGTGAAGAGAGTATTCAATTATTAAACCATCCGAACTCAAGCCGTACTTCCTTCTTTTTTAAATCATCATTGCTGTAGCAGCATGAATCAAAACCAATCAGTGTAAAACCTTCGTGCATATAAAAATCTACTGCATTGACATTACAGGATTGTGTTTCCAATATTACTGCTCTTCTCTTTTCATTTCTTGCTTGCTGCTTGGCTTTCTCGATAAGAGCATGGCCTAACCCCATCTTCTGATAATCCTCATGTACCCATAACTCTGTAATCCTGAGACGGTTGGACCATAATTCCTGATCAGTTTCAATTACTGCAATTAATTCATTATTAACCAATACTCCTGACGCGCATGCGTTTTCCCAGTGTTTCTGATAGAGTTTATCAGGATAATCGTATATATCAGGTGTGAATACAAACGGTACATCAAAATCTTTCTTCTCTATATCAATAGTAAAACCATTATCTTTTTTATTGACAGTGACATCATAATATTTATCAGTCGTATAACCTATCGGTACAATGAAACCTTCCCATTTTTCTTTTGGCAGATGTGTAATTTCGTATTGCATGGTTACCTCTTTACTTTAGTGATATTAAACTTGATTTAAGCATTATCAGATATTGGTATTATTTCAGTTTGTACTTAACCGCTAGTCCTTTTCCGTCTTTGTCGATAATGTTTTTAGTAATAAGACTATTTAATATCCTGATAGTTTTCGATTTATCAAATCCGAGCTTTATATCGATTTCATTTCTTGACAACAAAGTTTTATTTTTCAATAGAGCATATACCGAATTTTCGTCATCATTTAACTGTAATATTCTTTTATCTGTAACTGGAAGTGTTATTTTTATTCTATTTTCACTTATACTAAAACTGGGTTTTGATATACAACCGGAATATTGCTCCTTAATCCTTGTTATGCCAGTACCAAATTTCTCGATAATGTGAAGCTTATTGAATATGGAAGCAATTATTGGATTTCTTAAAACTGAAATATTTTCTAACAAATATTCATCTTCAGATAATCCATGAGGTAAGCCTCCCGGTGAGCTTATTTCAATCCTGTCGTCATACATAGCAATCTGAATAAATGAATTAATATCCCATACTCTATGTACCATAGCATTTGCTAAAGCTTCTCTGAAGGCTTCTTTGGGTATAAGTTCTTTTTTAACTCTGTTGAATTCCTCTATTTCTTCATAACAATAATATTGTTCATAAAGTTCAATTGCTCTGTAAAATTGAATCAATAGAGACTTCTTATTTACATTTTCCCTGTAAAGAAATGTATTTGTGTTTTTTCCATATTTAACTATATCTATTCCAGAAAACTCAATGCTATTCTGGTCAGCTAACAGTTCAGCTGCAATATTGTAATATCCATCAAGATTATATAAATTTAATGTTTTCAATATATCAAGACTTATTTTTTTTATGCCCAATTCTTCTTTCAATCTTGTCTCCAGAGTATTAAAGCTTAATACCTGAGAGGAAGCTATTCTGCTCTCATAATCAATATTCATTCCCTGCATTGCCAGTCTTCTGAGTTCAAATCTGTCAATTTCTACAGTTAATGTGTCAGATCTGCGATATGCTTTTCCTTTATAATAATATGGAGTATCTTTTCCTTTTTTAACATTTAGTATAACAATTTCTTTATTT
>JAAYBX010000168.1 GCA_012729955.1 Clostridiaceae bacterium | reverse complement strand
TCAAATCCGCACAGTTTGAATTTATCAATATCCCTACCGGATTTAGTCCCACAGATAGCAAGCTCTTTTTTCATTACAATATTTTTTGGGATACTTAATGTGAACTCACCTGACTTTTCTATAAGATCATAAGTATGCCTGGAGAACCTGACCGCAATACATATAATAGGTTTTCCCCAGCATATTCCCATCAAGCCCCAGCCAATAGTCATTGTATTATATTCGCCTTCAAAATTCGTATTTAGAAAAATACCTTCTGGCAGCTGTCCGTTAAATCTTTTAAAAATATCTTCATAATTTACTTGAACTCTCATAATTTCCCTCTTCAATATTTTAATACATTATATCATGAAAAAAACAAATCATATATAAAAATACTAATCTGTATCTGTATTGAATCCCTCTAAAATCGCTTCCCAAACCGTTTTATTTGTCTGGCTCATCATCCATATGCATACACCTCTTAATTTGTATTTAGCAGCAAGAGCAGCTTTCAGTCGTGCGCTCGCATCATCTTCTATCCAAGCCCTGTAAAGATTTTCACCTTCTTTGTATTCGATATAGTACTGACCGCTTATAAATCCGTCACGTTCTTCTTCCCATACCGGAGTCAGCTGTTTTTCTTCAATAAGCTTAACCACCTGGTCTGCAGTCAGCGTCTTATCCAGAACCACTTTTCCTGTATAATCTGTTTTCCATAATCTTGTGTAAGCAGGTATGCCAAGGACAAGCTTATCCTTAGAAATCAGTTCCAAAGTTTTTCTAAGATTTGCCTCAACCCATGATAACTGCGCTTGAGAACCGCCCGATTCATGCGAACTCCAAAATTGATCATATGTCATTACCATTACATAATCTGCAGCCTTTCCAAGTTCTTTATGATCATAACATAATGAATAACCTTCAGATCCTCCTGGAATTCCAACATCAATAGAAACAGCAAGATTCATCTGGTGGGCTAAGGGAACAAGTTCCCTTATAAACTGGGTTAGATTATCCTTATCAGATAAATACAGGTTTTCAAAATCGACATTTATTCCATCAAATTTATAAATATATGCATAAGCTAGAATCTGATCTATCACATGTCTTCTTGCATCGCTGTCAGCAAGTACTGCGCTTATCTGTCCCCTGTTAGCGAAAATATTATTTATCAGAGGCCAGACGGTATACCCTCTCTTTTTTGCATTTTCAACATATTTTAATGACGCGCTGCTTGACACAGTTCCTTTTTCATCTATGACTGTAAAGAATGTTGGCGATATTACATTCACATCAGCATAATAGGGAACTGCAGTTACAGCACTTGAATGCACATAATGCCACGAAAGAACTACATAGTCAGGAAGATAAAGTTTTTTCTGTTCATACTTAATGATTATCTCTTTAGCAGATACCTCAGTATCAAGATATTTTGTCTCTATATACCCAATAATGCCTTCATTTGTCATAACATAAGCCCATTCACCAATAAGCTTACTGACATACAGTATCTGGTTCATCGGTACATTTGATACATATATGGGTTCTTTTATTGAAGGCCCTTTTCTAATTTGTGCATCAGAAATATTTACTGTTGCTGTGTAATCGTGATTCCTATAGGATTCTATTATGACTATATCTTTCTGTTCAATATATTTTGAATTAATATTCCAAATATATTCAAAAGGACTTATCGGCACATAAAGAAATCCATCATATCTTACGCTTGCAGTATCAAGGTGAAGATCTTTTTTATTCAACTCAGCAATTAAGCTGTTTTCAGTTATGTAAATAACCTTATCATTCGTTGTTATAATTACTTTGGCTCTTGTCTCATCGTAATATATGAAAGGATCTATGTATTCTTTAATCACTTCATATCTTACAAGTATTTCTCCGTTAACGATCCTGACCGGGTATTCATAATCTGTCTTTTCAAAATTTATAACAAGATCAGTGTATCCTTCAGTATAATACTCTTCCATCTGTTGATTCGGAGAGTACTTTTTCTCTATGTAACCTAAAATAGCATCATATGCAATAAGGGTAGCTGCTGTAAAAACCGCTAAGACAAATATTAAAATGACATATTTCCAAAGTCTCTTCAATAACTACTCCTTGAATTTATACTGGGCATATTTATGGATGAATTCCATAATTCTTTCGTCCTGCTCGAAATACACAAGCGTCCTCATGGATTTGTAATATGCGACTCCGAAAACAGTATCTTCCGAACCTGGTGCAGAAACATCAATTACCTGCTGTACATTGTTTACATATTCATTTAAATAAGCTGAATCCTTATATGCAAGAATCTCAAAATCCTTTAATGAATGAGTAAATATGTTCTGTCTTCTGCTTTTATTTATTATCTTATCTATGGTTAATGTATCTTCTACGAAAATATATTCATAATCAAATTTTCTTGAAGCGACAATCCTGTAACATGCATATACCACACCTAACCATATAATAAATGAATATGTTTTTAAAAAGTAATAGGAAACTATACATATCGCAAGTGTGCCTACAACTGCAGCTAATGATATTAAATCATCCTTTCCTGTTTTCTTCCTGTACACAGTCTTCTCATAATACCAGCTTTCCATATGCACCTTCCTTTCAATATGTTAAATATACCATATAAAGAGTTTATATGTGTGTACTTTTTGTTAACTTTCATATTTAACAAGACAATAGAATCAGGATTAATAGAGTTAAAATAATGCCTTACATCCCTGCAATATGATATTATAGTATTCAAGATTCAGCAATCGGAGGTAACATCATGAAATGTGCAATCGGTCAGGACAGCCACAGCTTTTCAAAGGATTCCAGCAAGAAACTGATTCTTGCAGGAGTTCATATAAAGGATTATCCAGGGCTTGAAGCAAACAGCGATGGAGATGTCATTTATCATGCATTAACAAATGCGATAAGCGGGATAACATCGGTAAATGTATTAGGCAGGACTGCTGACATTATGTGTAGTACAGGAATGACTGACAGTTCATTTTATGTTAAAGAAGCCTTAAAAAATCTTGAGTTCAAGATAGAGCATGTCAGTTTCACAGTCGAATGCATTTCACCAGTTTTGATGCCTTATATAGATGATATGAAAAATAATATCTCATCTCTTCTTGGAATCGATAAAAAAAGTGTCGGATTTACCGCAACTTCAGGTGAAGGCCTTTCATCATATGGGAAAGGTTATGGGATAATGTGTTTTTGTTTAATAACAGTCAGCTAGAAAAGCTTTCGCAATTAAGAGATCTCTTTTTGTTGTAATTTTAATATTTGAAGGATCAGATTCTATAATCTTCACATTATGGCCATAATGCTCTGCAATCATACAGTCATCTGTAACCTCAAGATTATCATTTCTAGCCCTGTTATGGAACTGGATAGCAAACTCTGTCTTAAAAGCCTGTGGTGTCTGTGCATTATATATCTTTTCTCTTTCGAGAGTTTTCTCAACAAACATTATGCTGTCTGCTTTCTTCATAGTATCAGTATTTTTTGAAGCTGCCAGACATACACCATATCTTTGCGCTCCTTCAATGCACTCATCAATTATCTTTCTGGTAACTAAAGGCCTTGCTCCATCATGAATAAGCACAATGCCTTCCTGGTCATCAAGCGACATTAATCCGTTATATACTGATTCTCTGCGATTGCTTCCTGAATATGCAAACTTCACTTTTGTGTCAACCTTGTATTGAGACAGCAATGAAGAATATACCGATTCATCCTCTTTCGGTATTACAAGAATTATCCTCTCAATATATTTTATGTCATGAAATGCTTTTACTGTTCTTATTATCACAGGAATACCGTCAAGAAGTGCAAGCAACTTATTTATACCGCTCATCCTGCTAGATGTACCGCCAGCTGCAATGACTGCTCTTACCGGTTCCATAAGTTATTCGTCCTCATTAACAGTATCGCAATATATGCTTTCTTTTAAAGCTGTTTCCGCCTGATTGAGTGTCAAATTTTTGGCAAGCATGATTTCGCTTAAGACTGCATTTTTCGCGTTAATCATCAATTTCCTCTCACCTGTTGAAAGACTTTTATCTCGGGTCATTAAGGATTTCGCTATCTGAGCTATTTCGTATATTGTTCCGTCTTTGAGTTTCTCCATATTCTCACGGTATCTTTTATTCCAGTTGGTAATCTCAACGGTATTCATAGTCCTTATCTTATCTAAAAGATTGTCTGCTTCCGAATTTGTCATGACATCTCTTATTCCGATCGAATCCATATTTTCTACGGGCAGCATAGCTACCATTTCGCTTATGGGGCTTTTTACTATAAAATAGCAGCGAATCTCATCCATTATCTTTTTATTGACCTTGTCTACGATAATGCCTGCTCCATGCATAGGATATACGATTTTATCTCCGATACTGTAACTCAATTTATACCTCAAGTTAAATTATACTCTTTTTTATGTCAAGTGTCAAAATCACGCTTTATAGAAACTAAAAGCTATTGTCTATTTCTGCAAAGATACCTCAATTGCGTGAGCAACATCAGATACACCGATAATGTCTATCTGATCCTTGAAATTATTGACTGACTTTACATTTACTTTAGGAATAACAGCTCTTTTGTAGCCCATTTTAACTGCTTCATTTATTCGTTTGTCCATTCCATTTACAGAGCGTATTTCACCTGTAAGCCCGACTTCCCCTATAATAACGCATTCGTTGTCCGCTTTCTTCCCTTTATAACTTGAGGCTATTGCTACAACAGCTGCCAGATCGCATGCTGTCTCGTTTATTTTTATACCGCCTGCTACATTGATATATGCATCATGGTTATACAGCTTCATTCCAGTGTTCTTCTCCATTACGGCCATTAGCATATTTATTCTGTACTGGTCTATTCCCGAGGCCATCCTCCTTGGCATAGTAAAATTTGTCGGACAGACAAGCGCTTGGATTTCTACCATAAGTGTTCTGGAACCTTCTAATAAAGGAAGTACAACAGTACCAGGTGCGTTAATATTTCTTCCCTCGAGCATGAATGCAGAAGGATTGATTACCTGCGATAAACCTGTTTGGCTCATCTCGAATACTCCTATTTCATTAGTAGACCCGAATCTGTTTTTGACACTTCTTAAAATTCTGAAAGAGGAACCGCTTTCACCTTCAAAATACAGCACAGTATCTACCATGTGCTCTAAAAGTTTCGGTCCGGCTATATTGCCTTCTTTCGTCACATGACCTACTATAAACAGTGATGTACCTGACTGTTTTGCTGCGTTTACAAGCATTAATGTGGAATTTTTTATCTGATTCACACTGCCTGCTATTGAAGCTATTTGGCTTGAATATACCGTCTGTATAGAATCAACAACAGCAACTGCAGGTTTGTTATTCGTTATTGCCTGGCATATCACTTCTGTATCTGTCTCAGAGGCTAATTTGACATTTTTCCTTTTTAGCCCGATTCTTTTTGCTCGTAATCCTAACTGGCTAATACTCTCCTCTGCAGAAATATACAATATGCTGCTTTCGGTTTTGGCATATTGACACAACTGCAGCAGTATTGTGGATTTGCCGATACCCGGGTCACCTCCTACCAAAATAACTGAACCAGAAACAATCCCTCCTCCTAAAACCCTGTCCATTTCTAAAAGCCCGCTGCTGATTCTGGATGATTCACTGTAATTTATATCCTCAACAGCATCCAGTTTCATTTCCCGGACTTTTTCTGTTTTCGCGTTCTTTACTTCAGTGACTTCCTCAAAAGTATTCCATTCCTGACATGTAGGGCACTTGCCCATCCATTTAACGGTTTCATAACCGCATGATGTGCATACGAAGTAGTTGTTATTTTTTGCCATAAGTTTTCCTCTATATTATTATTTTCATGAGCATATTTTTTAAGATGTCAGCCCGGACCCTGTCTCTTAAAAAAACCGGAATACTTTTTAATGAGTTGTCATTTACTGCAGCCTTTAACAGTTTTTTGTCTGATTCGGATATTATATTCAAGTCTATAAAGTTTTCTATATATATATCTGCTGAATGCTGGCTTATCTCGTCACCCATAGACAATATGATGTGCATGAAATAGTCATAAGGTTTATCAGTGGACATACGGCTTATGGTTATGTGTCCTCCGCCTCCCCTTTTGCTTTCAACAAAATATCCTCTTTCAGAATTAAATCTTGTTGCTATGACATAGTTTATCTGTGATGGGACACAATTAAAATAACTGGCTAACTCATTTCTCTGAATCTCTACTTCACCATCAGTTTCCTCAATCATGTCTTTTATAAAGTTCTCTATTATGTCACTCAATCTTGCCATAACATATCACCTTTGACTTTCTCTGACTTTATTATACCAAATCACATATTTTTTTCAACCTCTATTTAAAAGAGTACTTCTCAATGATATACTTTATATACTATTTTCTGGAGGAAACTATGGCTAAACTATATTTCAGATACGGTGCAATGGGAAGTTCAAAATCCGCAAATGCGATAATGGTAGTTTATAATTACAAGGAAAGAAATCAGACAGCTGTATTGTTGAAACCTTCTTCTGATATTCGTGACGGTGAATTTATAACCATCTCCAGATGCGGGCTTTCCATGGATTGCAGATATGCGGAATCTTTTTTGAGCCAGTCAGATGAGGAACTTAAAAAATATGACTGCATAGTCATCGATGAAGCGCAATTCCTAACTAAATCTCAAGTTGAGACTTTAGTCCATATTGCAGATGATCTTGACATCCCCGTGATATGTTACGGCCTCAGAGCGGATTTTCAAGGCAAACTTTTTGAAGGCAGTCTTTATCTTCTTTCGTGGGCAGATACGATAGAGGAAATCAAAACTATTTGCTGGTGTGGTAAAAAAGCTACATGTAATGCAAGAATTGACCCAAATGGAAGGATAGTCCGGGAAGGCCCGCAGTTCTATCTTGGCGGGAACGACTCATATATTCCGCTATGCAGAAAGCATTTCAGATATGGACAGACAAAAAAAGAGGAGATATAACCTCCCTTTTCTTTTTATGTCACTAAGTCAGATACTATATACTCATATGTTTAAAGTATACTCATATTCTCCAGGACCGACTTCATATGTTTTATTTAAACATATTGTAGCTGTATGCTTTTTTGGCACTTCAAATCTGTAATATATCATGTCCTTTTCAATTTTCCATGAAGAAGATATTTCTCCCTCTTTAACCTTGATAACAGCTTTTGCATGATTTAATTCGCAGTTTTTAGTAACAACAGGTTCAAAAATGATATTTGCAAAACCGGGCTTGGATTCATCAGTTCTTATGCCAGCGACTTTCTCATACATGAAATCTGCAACCGCACCGTATGCATAATGATTAAATGAGTTCATGTCCTTGCTCCAAAAGGTACCATCAGGCTTTATATTATCCCAATGCTCCCATATAGTCGTCGAACCTTTTGTTATCGGATAAAGCCATGAGGGGTATTCTTTCTCTAAAAGAAGCTTATATGCTATATCCGCATGACCGTTATCAGCAAGTACATGAAGAATATAGGGAGTTCCCAAAAATCCTGTGGATATCTTGTTATTGGAATCACTAATTTTTCTTAAAAGATTCAAGACAGCTGTTTTCACTCTGTCTTTGTTAAGAAGTTTAAAATGCAAAGCCAATACATAAGCTGTCTGTGTATCAGTAAGCAGTTTCTCATCTTTCCAGTATGTCTCGTTGAATGCTTTCACAATATTTTTATAAAGGTTCTCATAATAAAGTATTATATTTTTTCTCTTTTTTAGGATTATCGATGTTTTCCTTAATATATCCACACTATTTGCATAATATACAGTTGATATAAGATACGGATCTGTTTTACCTTTATATGTGCCAAAAGGAACATCTAATGCCAGCCAGTCCCCATAATGTGTGCCATTATTCCATAAATACGGATTATCTGAAGAATTTTTAATATACTCTACCCATGAAGCCATGCTGTCATATTGATCTTCAAGTATCTTTTTATCACCATAGGTAAGATACATCTGATATGGTATTATTGTAGCCGCATCCCCCCATGCCGAAGATACGCCAGTATATGAGTACCTGATCGGAACGACAACAGGAACTGCACCATTCGTACCTTGGCTCAATGCAAGATCAGTTAACCATTTTGCAAAAAATTTCTTGACATTATAATTATATGAAGCAGCTTTTGCGAATACCTGTGCATCTCCTGTCCATCCTAAACGTTCATCCCTTTGAGGACAGTCAGTAGGCACATCCAGAAAATTACCTTTCTGTCCCCAAATAGCATTAGTAAAGAGTTTATTTAATAATTCACTCGAACTATCGAAAAAACCAGTACGTACAATATCTGAGTGCACCACTATAGCCTTTATATCCTCCAAATTTACATTATCAGGCCATTCATCCAATCTTATGTACCTGAATCCCTGAAAGGAAAAATGAGGGGAATAAGCGCTGACCCTGCCATTTGATATGTATTCTATTCTTTGTTTTGCTCCTCGCAGATTATCAGTGTAAAAACAGCCTTCATTGTCAAGCACCTCAGCATGCGAAATTACAAATCTTTGGCCTATTCTCCCTTTAACTGTAAATCTGACATAACCGGTCATATTCTGTCCGAAATCTATTACTCTTTCATTCCTTGGAGTTGTTATGAGTTTTAGAGCTGGAAGGGTTTCCTGTTCCTTAACATATTCGCCTTGTTGTTTTACAAGGTCATTAGGATTATATCCATGAGCTGTTTTTACTGCCTGAAAATCATGAAGCTGCAGTCTTTCATCATATGTCTCTCCATCATAAATGTCGGAAAATATTACTTTTGTCTTTGCAGCTTTCCATCTGTCATTTGCCATACTTATATAAAAGTCTTTTGTTCCATCTTCAAAGACAACATCCAAAGCACATGCCATCGCAAATGGCATTTTACCTGGATTGCCACTGATTCGTCCTCCAAACCAGCCTCTTGCGACATGAACAGATAGAATTGCCTGATTATCTTTAATATATTTGGTCACATCATATGACTGATATTGTACTCTTCTTGAATAGTGGGTCCAGCCAGGAAGAAACCTATAGTCCTTACCAACCTGCTTTTCATTTACATAGGCCTCGTATATCCCTAAAGCAGTTACATGAAAAACTGCTTTTCGTACTTTTTTATCAAACTCAATTTTCCGTTGAAACATTCTTGCAGAATAATCATCTAATTCCACATCCGTTGTAATCCATCTTGCATGATATATTGAATCCATAGCTTATCTCCTAATTTTACTTCATTAATATAGCTGAGTTCTAAAGCATATATTATCATATTAAATCTGATTTTCATATTAAAAGGACAGGTTAACCTGTCCCTAATAATGTACTTTAAACATAAATACTATATATCTTATTCTTCTTCAGACTCTCTCTTTGCAGCTGCTACAACTTTTTCTGCCATATTAGCGGGCATTTCTTCATATCTTTCAAGTTTCATAGTGAATGAGCCTCTGCCCTGAGTAATGCTCCTAAGATCAGTAGCGTATTTGAACATCTCTGCATGAGGAACTTCAGCTATTACTTTCTGATACCCTTTTTCAGCTGGATTCATTCCGAGTATTCTACCTCTCCTCTTATTCATGTCACCGATTATATCTCCCATGTATGAATCTGGGATCATAACTTCACATGACATAATTGGTTCAAGCAGAACAGGAGAAGCATCAATAAGCTTTTTATATGCAAGACTTGCAGCAATCTTAAATGCCATTTCAGAGGAGTCCACATCATGATATGAACCGTCTACAAGAGTCGCTTTCAGCCTAACCATAGGATACCCGGCCAAGACGCCCTTCACGACACACTCTCTCAATCCTTTTTCCACAGCAGGTATGTAGTTTTTAGGTACAGATCCACCAAAAATCTTCTCTTCAAAAACCAAATCTTCAACATCGTTCGGTTCAAACACCATCTTGACATGGCCATACTGTCCATGGCCTCCTGACTGTTTCTTATGTTTTCCTTCTGCTTCAAGTTTCTTTTTAATTGTTTCTCTGTAAGGAATCCTTGGATCTGTAAGTTTAACTGAAACACTGTATTTTGATTTCAGTTTACTTGTTATTACATCAATATGCTGTTCTCCCAATCCACTTACAAGAAGCTGTTTGGTTTCAGGATTATTCTCAACCCTGAATGTCGGATCTTCATCACGAAGTTTATTCAATCCTGCTCCGATTTTATCCTCATCCCCTTTTGCAAGAGGTTCGACTGCTAAGGATATTGATGGATTTGGAAAATCAATTTTCTTAAGCTCTACTGCGTATGTCTGAAGCGATAATGTATCATTTGTCTGAGTATTTGTAAGCTTAGCAACTGCCACTATATCTCCTGCGACCGCTTTTTCACACTGCTCCTGCTTTTTGCCTTTAAGAATAAAGGGATTGGAAATTTTTTCTGTGTCAGTAGTCCTGCTGTTGAATACTATCATGTCTGATTTCAATTCTCCTGAACAGACCTTTATAAGAGAGATTTTTCCTACGAAAGCATCTACCATTGTTTTAAACACTAATCCTGCGAACTTTTCATCACTTGACGGGTTTAGTTCAATCTGGTCTTCTGTTCCTGCTTTAACAGCATGCACTTTATATGCAGCAGGTGACGGGAAGAAGGATATTAGCGAATCCATAAGGGCATCTACTCCTGCAAGCTGTATAGAAGATCCGCAGTATATAGGGAATATTGCATCGTCTTCAATTCCCTGAATCAATCCTCTGACTATTTCCTCATCAGTAAAATGCTCGCCTTCGAAATATTTCTCCATAAGCTCTTCATCTGTTTCCGCTACCGCTTCCATTATAGGTTCTCTAAGCTCATCAGCTTTAGCTATATACTGAGCTGGAATATCTGTTACAGTTGTTGTTTTATTTTGGACTATATATGCTTTTTTCGTAACAACATCCACAATTCCTTTAAACTGGTTATCTTCCATTATAGGGAACTGGAATGGTAAAACCTTACTTCCGAATTTGTCCTGCAATTCCTGGCATACTTTGAAGAAATCAGCATTCTCTTCTTCAAGTTTTGTTACGAAGAAGGCTCTGCTTATGTTTACTTCTTCAGCATAATCCCATGACTTTTCTGTTCCTACTTCCACTCCGTTCTTTGCAGAGAGAAGAATTAATCCAATTTCTGCAGCTCTTGAAGCGCACTTCACTTCACCTGCAAAATCGAAATATCCCGGTGTATCAAGTATATTTAATTTGTTATTCTTCCATTCAATTGGTGCTAGAGAAGTATTTATGGAGAATTTCCTTCTGATTTCCTCAGGGTCAAAATCACATGTTGTATTTCCATCTGTGATATTGCCAAATCTGTCAATTCCCTTTGAAAGGAAAAGCATAGCTTCAGCAAGTGTTGTTTTACCTGAGCTTCCGTGTCCCATCAATACTATGTTTCTGATATTAGTCGTGGTGTAAGTTTTCATCTATTTCTCCTCTTGAAAATTCTTTATTTTATATCCCAGCACCATCAGACTGTCACTGAGATGAACATTCTCTATCGGTATTTCATGGGGAAGTTTCAAATCCATAGGCGAGAAATTGAATAACCCCTTCACTCCTGCATTGGCCACTCTTGAAGCGATATCTTTTGTTTCACTCCTTGGCAAAGATAATATTGCAATATCTGTCTCATGCTGAGCGATAAAATCTTCCAGCCGGTCAATACACATTATCTCCGTTCCATTAATAGTTTTACCTATAAGTTTTGGATTTATATCAAAAATTCCTATTATGTCAAATCCCCTTTGATGGAAATTATTATACTTCGCAAGTGCAGTTCCAAGATTTCCTGCTCCAATTATTATTACAGTAAAACCTTTTTCCTTTAAAAGAATCTGTTTCATGCTTTCAAACAGAACTTCCACATTATATCCATATCCCTGTTGTCCGAAGCCGCCGAAATAACTAAAATCCTGTCGGATCTGAGATGCAGTCATACCCATTTTTTCACCAAGTTCGGAAGAGGAAACCTTCATAATACCGCTTTCCTTTAACTCCCCTATGTATCTTAGATATCTTGGCAACCTGCGCATTACTGCCTCAGATATTCTTTTTTTTGCCTGCATCGCATACTCCAGTATAAATAATCACTCGACAAATTATATATAAATAATTATATCATGTCAATTAGTAATTGGTTTTGGCATTAATGGTCAGGATTGCATCTTCGGATTATATCTTATGAAATCTTCCACATATCCGCCCATCCTGCTGATTGCTGAGCATATATCAGTAATTTCAGATTTTTTTATATTATATATATTTTTTGAAAGATATCCTCTCAAGAAAACAACTGCTCTGGAATCATCAAGATCCGCCATAATATTTGCGACCAGCCCTTTGTCTGTAGCGGTTAGAAAATATGCTCGGAGCATTTTATAAATATGGTCTTTTTTATCAGATTCCCTAAACATTTCTACTAATACAGAAAGCAAATCCTCATTAATTCCATTTTGGTTGAAATATTCAAAAATCCGGTCGTATACATTATCTTTATTAAAAGCAGAAAGAACATAAGAAGATTCCTCCATCAGTAATTCAGAATCTGTTGATATTATAAGATTAATTAAGAAAGAAATGGTGTCATCTGTTTCATGTCCTGTCAGCGCATTAATTAAAGAAGCTCTGTCTGCTTGGGGCCGTGTCTCATCAAGTATACGGGATTTAATGCCTTCAGCACCTATGGTTTCATGCAGTATGGATACAAGCGAATAAGGAAGATACATGTCACATATCATTAGTGCCATATCCAGAACATAATCGATGCCCTCTTTTTCTATAGCGCTTCTAAGAGTCTGTTCAGTACTTAAGCTGTCTATAAGCTCTTTTTCGAATTCTTCCCTTGCATATTTTATAACAGCAAAATACTCCTTCTTTGTAGCTACTTCATCCATTTTCTCTTCAAATACCTTCTGCATAACACTATTATATCTTTTGAAAAGTTTATCTGTCATTTCAGAAAATCCTCATCTTCTTTAAGTTTTTTAGTAATATGTATTTTATCTATACCCTTCAAACCCAAGAAGTACCAAAGTCCGCTTATTACGGGCACTACCGCATATGCTGTTAAAAAAGCATACCATGTGTAATTTAGAGTATTAATAATAAAATACATAGGGCCAAGCGCACATCGGAAAATATAATGAAATATCCTTAGTCCGATTTCCAAGGAGTTGTCGAATATGAGAAGATGGACAAGTCCGAGGATAAGGTATGGTATCATTGCTGCTAATCCGTATAAGAAACCTTTTATGGCAGAAGGATTCGAATCATCATACTTTTCTGATTTTCCGATAGATAAAGCCGTTTTTGATACTATAAAGAACATGAACATAAACATTACAAAGGAATATGCCAGAAGCCACAAGGTCATATTGTTTGCCATAGATAAAGGAGCTATTACAAAGAATGCGAATACAGCTGCCGCTGTCGAATAAGCGAACAGTATTTTCAAGGCATGTTTTATAAATGTCTTCATCCTTTTTTTGTTTATTTCTCCTCTTGGTTCTTCTTTTTAGCTCTCCGAATAAGAAGGAATGCTCCTGCACCTCCAGCTACAACTACTGCAACAACGATTATCCACCAGTTAGCTCCTCTGTATGAGCCTGGATCAGTATGCTTAATAACAGAAATAGGTGCAGATATCTTATGGCCGCAGACTGTGCAGATTTTTTCCTTTAATCCTTCTTCTTCTTCTGTCGCTTCCTTAACGATTATCCATTCTCCGAATTCATGTTCTTGCCCATCTGTACACAGAACATAAAGATAATCAGTGTATTGTACAAGGAACTGCTTCATATTATTCTCAATAGGGCCGGAATCCACAACTGTTCCGGTATACTGTGACATCATATCAAATTCAGGATTATACCTTACATAATACATTGTCTGGTCATCACGGGTATAATATGCAATATTTTCAGTATTTCCAGATACATAATTCATTTCAATCATAAAATATGGTTTCTGGGATTCCGAAGGTCCTTGCCATTGCGTGTCATAGTCAACAATGACTGTAGTGTAAAAAGTAAAGTTATACAGATCAGCTCCGTACTGAAGTTGAACTATATCTCCATTTATTGTGTATTCATAATTCGTAACAGGTTTCTCATCCAAAATATAATCCTGCTCTTCAATTACCACATCATAAACTTCTCCTGTTCCGAAAACATAATGCATCGCGCTTAAGTTCTTAATTGAAGGTTCATATGGGAATGGATATAGTATTTCCAAAAGCTCAGTATCTATCCACCCTAAATAGTCATTTGAGATAAAGAAAACTTCATCAGAATTATCAAATTTTGCATAGTAGCTGCTGTCTTCTATTGACTGCCTGCCAATATGCAGTAAAACGCTTTTGTTGTCTGCTGTCACTTTTACAGAATATGCGGGATTGAAAAGATCGTAATTTCTATAATCTGCTTCAGTTGGAAGCACATTCACATATTCACCTATTACCATCTCATATGTCTTGTCAATCATTTCCTGAGCTGTCTGAACATAGGTTTTGGCAGACAGCGGTTCAACAAGTTTCCATTTAATAAATTCATCTGGTTCTATAGAAAACTCAAGTTCACCTTTTTTGTATAATGAGAAGGAAGTCAGACTGCTTGCATTACCTGGGAAAATGACTTCTGAAAGAAGATATTCCCTGTATATTGTGAGCATTCCGAACGATGTATCAGAAATAGTATAAACCTTGTCTACACCTTCTCGCATTACATATACATTAAATGTAACATCGATTACATTGCCAAAGTATACTTTGTAACTTGTGCCATCTATGAGCGTTACTTCAAAATACGAGTTATAGTCAATCCCATACTGAGCAAGATCTTTTGGAGATTCTTCAATTATATTCACGCAGACTAAAGCTGCAGCCTGTACGAGCGCAGTGCTTATGTTGTCATTCAGCTCTTTGTCAGGTTCATTTACGAGTCTGTACTGCATTTCGGTCGTCTCATTACCCTGCTCATCCTTTACCTTCACTTCCATAAGCTCTACAGTGGTCTGTTCACCTGCAACGGAGAATGTATAACGCTGTATATCGGTTGATTTCACATTTACTGGAGTGATGAGCTCTGTCACATTGGGATTTACAACCCTGGTCTTGGAAATAATGTCATCAATTATAAAATATGCTGCTATTGCTACAGCCAGTGCAAGTACAATAATGATGATTGTCTTTAGATTCTTCATTTATAAGTGCCTCCTCTTAAGGTAAACAATACCGCCGAATAATAGAATTAAGGCGGGTAATATGTAAAGCAGCACTGCTACGAAATTAGCTTGTGATGCAGTAATTGAAATAACATTAACAAAATAATTTTTCTCTTCAATGTTAACCTGTGTGTAATCCCCTTCAAGCCAGTTTACAAGGCCTATAAAGAATTTTGATGAATCAGCTTCATATGCCTTATTGTTAATAAGTATAGAATCTCTCATGAAGTCAGCAGAACCAAGCACGATAAGTCTTGATTCTGTCGCAAGACTTTTTACTGAAGCTCCTGCATATGCTGCCCCTGATGTCGAATCATACCCGCTGATGGAAGCTTCCTGCTTTGATATGGAGCTTGTCTTTAATATAGGATTTACTACCAGAAATGATTTTGACTTATTAAGTATCCGGATGCTTCTGGTATTTGGGGTAAGCAGATAAGATATGTTGTCATATATGTTTAAAGTGGCTTCAGTACCAATAATCTGAGGGAAGATATAATACTGATTACTAGCCATGTATGAATTTGCATCATATTCTTTGATTCTATCATAATTATATTGGATATTATAGAAATCAAGAAATTTCTGAATATTAGTAAATTTCTCATTTGTTTCTAATGCTCCAATAGAGATCATCATACGACCGCCATTCATCATATACTCTTCTAGCAGCTTTACCTCATCATCAAGAAGATCAATTGTTGGGTTAACCATAAGGAGGATATCTGCATCAGAAGGGATTTCTTGTGTCGTTCTTAAGTCAAATGTGGATACATCATATCCGTTAAGCTCCATAATATCTCTTGCGGTTATATATCCATCAAGATATGAGTACTCGTTATGCCCGAGTATAAAATAGACTTTCGAATAACTGTCTCTTGTAACATAGC
>JAAYBX010000167.1 GCA_012729955.1 Clostridiaceae bacterium | reverse complement strand
GTATCTATGTCAAATTGAAGATCCTCTTTTGTTAATCTGTTCTGCACATCTTTTTTTATTTTAAGGTTCTTTGGAAACCCGCCTTTAGTCACTACTACGACATTATTCCTGTTCTTTCTGGAGTTCATCCATTCTCCGAGCATATACTCGGAAATATCTTTTCCGTCAGGCAGCCATTCATTATATGAACGGGCTGTATCAAAAGTCTTAAAATTCTCATAGAATCTGTCCATGAGAAGAAAATAACTTTCTTTATCAGCATAATCGGAAAAGCAGCCTGTACCAAAAGCAAGCTTATCAATATTCAAAGTATGGATTCCGTTATCCAGAGATATCTTAATCATCCGAAATACTCCCTGGCAAGTTCTGTTATCTTCGGAAGACTCGCTTGTATAGTCTTTTTGGAAATGCAGAAACACATCCTTACATACCCTCTCATACCAAATCCTCTTCCTGGAACTATCAGTATGTTATACTTTTTTGCTTTTTCAACAAATTCCATTTCATCTTCCACAGGTGACTTGACAAAAAGATAGAATGCTCCCTGCGGTTTCTTTATGCTGAATCCGCACTTTACCATATGGTCATACAGCATATCACGCCTTAGCTTGTAGTCATCTATATCTACCTTCGCATCGCAGGAACTCTGTATTACTCTTTGCATAATGGCAGGAGCGTTGACATAACCCAATGTTCTCGTATTGAAGATGCAGATATTAGCTAAGAGTTCGGAATTGGGTATTTTAGGGTCTATTGCTATATATCCTATCCTTTCTCCGGGAAGCGCTAATGATTTGCTGTATGAATTTACAATTATCGCTTTATCAAAGCATTCAAATACGCAGGGTACAGTTATATCATCATATACTATCTTTGCATATGGTTCATCGCTTATTACAAATATATTCGTATTAAACTTTTTTTCAGCATCTCTGATTGCAGCACTTATCTTTAAAAGCACTTCCTTTTGATAAACAGCTCCAGAAGGATTATTCGGTGTATTTATAATAACAGCTTTTGTTTTTGCAGTAATAACATTCTTAAAAGAATCAACATCCGGCAAAAAATCCTCATCACAATCAGCTTCTTTTAAAATGCCCTGTGCATGCATTACATAAAATCCGTACTCCGCGAAGTATGGTTTAAACACTATTACTTCATCATCAGGGTTTAAAACAGATTTGAGAGTTACAAACAGTCCCGCAGCAGCTCCTGCTGACATAATTATATGGTTATATGGCACATCATATCCGTAGTCTTTTTTTATGCTGCATGAGACTGTTCTTCTTGTGGCATCATAACCGGCATTGCTCATATATTTATGCATTCCTTCTTCTTCACTGCAGGCGATTTTCTTAAGGCATTCTTTAACTTCAACAGGAGGTTCCATCTCAGGATTTCCAATTGAAAAATCAAAGACATTCTCTTCTCCATATATTGCTTTTAATCTGTTTCCCTCTTCAAACATTGCCCTTATGAATGAGGATTTGCTCAGATTCTGTGTAATCTTTTCATTGAACATAAATAAATCTCCTCTCGTTATATTACAATACAGGCCAGTTTTTTGCAAATATCCAGGTTTTCAGTGTTTCCTTAATTTTTCCTGCATCTGTGTATCTGCTTTAACATATGCAGAGTAATAATTGAAATAGTTAACATATCCTGGCTTTGG
>JAAYBX010000018.1 GCA_012729955.1 Clostridiaceae bacterium | reverse complement strand
GCTTTCTTCTTGCTTCCTGTAGCATAGTATATTGGTACAGAAACTGCTATTCCTTCAGGAATATTATGTATAGCTATGGCTGCAACAATCGGTATTGCTACTCTGGGTTCTTGAAGAGCGGCAACAAAGGTAGCAAGACCTTCAGGGAAATTATGTATTGCAACTGCCAAAGCTGTAAGCACTCCCATTCTTTTAAGCTTGTTTTTCTTAATATCTTCATTTTCCGACTCAACGAATTTTACTTCATGAGGATTTTTTTCGCTTGGTATAAGTTTATCAATAATACCAATCAAAAACATCCCTGCAAAAAAGGCGATAATTGCATAAAGAACACCAGCTTTTTCTCCATGAACATCAGTAAGCATATGTGATGCGTTTGAAAATATCTCTACCATTGATACATAAATCATTACACCAGCAGAGAAGCCTAAGCTTATTGATAAAAATTTAGTATTTGTTTTTTTTGCAAAAAAAGCTATAATGCTCCCTATTCCTGTAGATAATCCCGCTATAAGCGTTAACCCGAACGCTAACCATATATTACCCATAAATACCCCTCACAAATTTCTATATTCTAAAGTATACCATATCATGGTGTATGAGTAAAAGATTAACAAGAGCTCATAAATAATACAATATATCAATAATGTTTTCAAAAAGCCTTCTTTTTAAAAAATATGAGAGTATAATTGGGATTGACATGGAATTTAATGGATTACAGAGAAACAGGAACTACAAAAAGCTACTAAAGACAATCATCATAGCTATAACAGTGATCATATTGCTGGTTCCTTTCATAATATGGGAAAATAACAGTATAACAGTAACAAAATATGACAAATACAGTAGCAGTATAACCGAATCATTTGAAGGATATAAAATCGTCCATCTGTCTGATTTGCATAGTAAAAACTATAAAGGAAGAGGTGCGACAATAATAAGCACTCTCGAGCCTGATATAATTGTAATAACCGGAGACCTTATTGATAAGAATGACAGAAATCTGCATGTAGCTGAAGAATTCATTAAGAGAGTTTCAAACATTGCTAAAGTATACTTTGTTACAGGAAACCATGAGAATCTATCCCCCCTTTATCCTTATCTTCTTGAGATATTCGATATGTACGGGGTGACTGTGCTGGATAACGAACAGCAAAAAATATTCATAAAAGACGAAAGCATAACCATTTATGGGTATGCTGATACGGAATATGATATAGAAACCGAGAAAGTTCTTGATAAGGATGATTTCAATCTTGTGTTATGCCACAAACCATATGCACCAGAAATATTCAATACAATAAATGCTGATCTTGTACTATGTGGTCATGCTCATGGAGGACAAATAAGGCTCCCGCTAATTGGAGGACTCGTAGCTCCTGATCAGGGTTTATTTCCGAAATATTCAGAAGGAATACATGACTATTCGGATACTTCAGTAGTGATAAACAGAGGGCTTGGCAACAGTATCTTTCCATTCAGGTTATTCAACAGGCCAGAAATCGTAGTAATCACACTTCATAAATAGTTTTTCTCCTTTAATCAGATTTATTGGTGTATAATATACCTATCTGGAAATAGAAATATTGGAGGAGCGATATGGACATATCTAAGCTTATACAGTCACAACGTGTATTCTTTAATTCTGATGTAACTAAAGATGTGAGATTCAGAACAGATGCTTTAGAAAGGCTTTATGATGCAATAGTTATGAATGAGGAAGATATCCTTAAAGCACTGAAAGAAGACCTTAATAAATCTTCATTCGAAGGGTATATGTCAGAAATCGGAATGGTAAGGGATGAAATCAGGCATTTTATAAAGCATATGAAAAGATGGTCTAAACCAAAGAGAGTTCCTACTCCGCTTGCACAGTTCCCATCAAAAAGCTATATCATGGCAGAACCATATGGTGTTGTACTAATAATGGCGCCATGGAATTATCCTTTCCAGTTATGTATAGAACCTTTAATAGGAGCGATAGGTGCTGGAAACTGCGCTGTGATAAAGCCTTCAGCATATGCACCTGCGACTTCTAAAATTATTGCTCAAATAATCGAAAAAATATATCCATCAGATTATATAGCGGTTGTAGAAGGCGGAAGAAAAGAAAATTCAGAGCTTTTAGAAAACAGATTTGACTATATATTTTTCACAGGCAGCACTAATGTCGGAAAAACCGTAATGGAAGCCGCTTCAAAACATCTTACACCGATAAGCTTAGAGCTTGGCGGCAAAAGCCCTGCAATAATAGATAAAAGCGCAAACATCCCTTTATTTGCAAAAAGAATTGCTTTTGGAAAATATCTTAATGCTGGACAGACATGTGTTGCTCCAGATTATGTGCTTGTACATGAAAGCATTAAGAATGAATTTGTTGAAGCTTTAAAAATATCAATTAAAGATTTCTTTGGAAATAATCCTTTGTTAAATGATAATCTTCCCAAAATAATAAATGAAAAACACTTTTTAAGGCTTTTAGATCTTATGAAGAATGAGAAAATTGTTATAGGCGGAAGAAATGACAAGACCCGCTTATTGATCGAACCCACAGTTATGACAGACATAACCTATGATTCTGCAATTATGCAGGAAGAAATATTCGGACCTATACTCCCGATACTCGCATACAATGATATTAATGATGTAATTTCTGACCTAAAAACACGTGAAAAACCTCTTGCACTTTATATCTTTTCCACAAACAGTTATATCCAGAAAAAAATAACTAATAGCCTGTCATATGGAGG
>JAAYBX010000166.1 GCA_012729955.1 Clostridiaceae bacterium | reverse complement strand
GTAAAGTGGTTGACAAATACAATACCAATCTTTTACTTATAATCTGCTTCATGTTCTACTTTGTAGATTCGCTGATATGGTCATTCACGAATATATCTTCAAGATATATAATGATCATACTGGTTAATCTTATAGCTTCGATAACTGGACCATTCTTTTCACTAACCTTGTTTAAAAAGAAATATGATATTATTCCCGAATCTGACAGATCATTATATGATGGTTTCTATACAGCAATCATAGCCGGAATTATCGCGGTCGCCCCGCTTATAGGAAATGCATTAAAAGACTATATTCAAGTAAACATCCAGCCATTCGGCTTATTTGAAGTACCTCAGTTCCAGCTCATATTCCTGGTGACCAATGTGCTTCTGTTTATATTGATATTATTTAATTTGAAAAAGACTATAAAGCTTTTTAAGGAAGCCAAAAAACAAAAAGCAGATGATGGTGATGTCTGAATAAAAGGGGATAATAATGGAAATATTAGAAAAACTTACAGCCGCATTCGGGGTCAGCGGAAGAGAAAATGAAATTAATCAGCTAATAACCGATCTTGTCAAAGACTATGTTGATGAAGTGGTAACTGACGGAATAGACAATGTCATAGCTATTAAGAAAGGCTATGGTGAAGAAAAGAAGAGGATAATGATTTCTGTCCACAAGGATGAGATAGGTTTTATGGTCATGAATATTGATTCTGACGGATTCATCAACTTAAGGCCTATAGGAGGAATTCCTGTATCGCTTTCAATCGGCAACAGGATAATTTTCAGAAATGGCACAGTAGGAGTTTTAAGTTTTAAAAAGGATGTAGAGAATATTAAAAATAATAATGTCGGGGACATGTTCGCAGATATAGGGGCCAAAAACAAAGAAGATGCTTTGAAATATATCAAACCTGGTGATGTTGGCAGCTATTACGGCCCATTATGTATGTTAAAGAATGACAGGGTAGTTGCGAAAGCACTTGACAACCGTATAGGCTGTTATGTGGCTATTAAGGCATTAACGGAGAACACAAAGCCATACAACGACATATATTATGTATTTACCAGTCAGGAGGAATTAGGCCTGAAAGGAGCTATAGTAGCCAGTAGGGTTGTAAAACCGGAAATAGCAGTTGCTGTAGATGTTACATCTTCATTTGATACACCTGTTACAAAAGAAGGCAATGCGGTTTTAGGTGGTGGAACTGCAATAAAAATTATGGACAGATCAGTAATCTGTGATGAGTCGCTTATACATATAATGCAGGATATATGCAAGACGGAGGATATAGCTTATCAATCGGATATTCTAGCTGCAGGGGGAACTGACGCTGGAGCTATATACACATCAAATGAAGGAGTAAGGACAGGTGGCTTATCAATACCCATGAGATATGTGCACGGTCCTGTCGGAGTAGTGGATATGAATGATGTGAAGGCTTGTATTGCGCTGCTAAAAAGCTTTGTGAACCAAAAAATATGAAAAATCATATATATACAATAAAAGTTATTATTTTCATATATTGAAAACGTGAAATGTGTGATAAACTATTAACGTTATAACGATACGGTTTATCTAGGGATTTATTTAAACAGAAGGGTTGGTGTTGTAATTGGACGAGAATAGCTTGAGAATTTACAAAAAAAATGAGAAGAAGATCTTCAGCAAGGTAAATATTATGATTTACCTGATGATAGTACCAGGATTGATACTATATTACATTTTCCGTTATGTAACTATGCCTGGTATTATGATCGCATTCCAGGAATTCACTACTGGCGGATTTAAGTACTGGTGCGGATTTGAGAACTTTGACAAACTGTTTGGCTTGAGGGCTTTCTGGCAGGCTTTCAGAAACACATGGGTATTTATCGGATTGGAGTATCTGTTTATAAAGCCATCACCGATTATTTTAGCATTACTGCTAAATGAAGTAAGAATCATGTGGTTCAAGAAAACTGTTCAGACACTGTCTACATTGCCTAACTTCCTTACATGGGTTGTTGTCAGCGGTATATTCATACAGCTGTTATCGCCAAGTACAGGATATGTTAATGCCATAATCGCATTACTTGGAGGTGAAAGAATATACTTCCTTGGACAGGCTCAGATATTTCCGTGGCTTCTGACTGTGATAAGGGTATGGAGAGGTGTCGGTTATTCCTCCATCATTTATCTTGCAGCATTAGGCGGAGTTGATCCTGAGTTATACGAAGCAGCAGTCATTGACGGTGCTTCAAGATGGAAACAGACAATGTATGTTACCCTTCCTGGTATCAAGAATACAATAGTCGTGCTTTTAGTATTCTCCTTCTCGGGAATCATGGGCGGACTGTTCGAACCAGTATTCACATTAACAGACGGTAATTCATTACTTGATGAAACTGCAATGGTTCTGGATGTGTACATTTATAATACCGGTATCAGACAAGGAAAGTTCAGTATGTCAACAACCACAGGTTTATTCAACTCGATAATATCAACCATTCTTATGTTAAGTGCTAACTTTGCAAGTAAATACTTAACCGAAGATGGAAGAACGATAATATAGGAAGAAGGTGAGATAAATGCTTAAAAGATCATTAGGAGAAAAGATTTTCAATATATTCAACTTATTGGGAATGCTTATATTCACAGTAATCATCGTAGTTCCGGTATTATTCGTTTTCAGAAACTCCTTTGAGTTGAGCGAGACTTCAACAGCAACATTAAGATTGTGGCCGGAACAGTTCAGCTTGGTATTCTACGGAATGGTTATAAAAGACGAGTCAGTATACAGACCATTAATGAACTCAGTATTCGTAACAATAGTAGGAACCCCTTTAACACTGCTTGTTAATGCATTAGGCGCTTACACGATGAGTAAAAGAGAACTTCCAGGAAAGAACTTCTTCGCTTACTACATGGTTATCATACCAATGCTTATCGGCGGCGGAACAATCCCAGGATTCCTTCTCATAAGGGCTTTAGGAATGATAGATACTCTCTGGGCAATCATTATCCCGGGACTAGCTTCAGGATGGAATATGACACTTATCAGAAACTATTACTGGTCTATACCGAATGAATTAACAGAATCAGCACGTATAGACGGAGCATCAGAAATGACCATTTTCGTAAAGATAATATTGCCATTGTCAAAACCGGTTCTCTCTGCATTAGGTCTTCTGACAGGTATCGGCTTATGGAACACATTCTATGCGGCAATGATTTACATCAGAACACCAAGCAAATGGACATTCCCAGTTAAGATTCGTGAAACAGTTGTTAAGAATGAAGGTAATGATAAGTTATGGGAAGAAATGATGATTGCTGCAGGACTTGACCCGTCAGAACTTCTGATAAACCAGGCTGGTCTTGGCGGAGCAATGATGGTTGTATCCATGCTTCCGATACTGATAGTATATCCTTTCTTACAGAAGTATTTTGCAGGCGGTATAATGGTAGGTTCAGTAAAAGGCTAATTAGTCCAATATATATAGCACATCAAAGGATAAGCAGATGCTTATCCTTTTTGCATATGTTGAATAGGTCCTGTAAAACAGTTATACTGTTAGTAAATATAGAAAATGGAGATCTTAGTATGGATTACAAAAGAACAGACGATATAATCAGAAGGACAAAAAATGTGTATGAATCCAAAAGAGGAGCGCTTATACAGATAAAAGACATATCTGGGATAGATGTACCCAGACGTGCATTGGACAGTTTCGGATTACCTTTGAACATGGAAACATATCTAGACTATATTATTGAGAATCAAAGGATTTTCTGGAAAGTCCGAGAACAGGTCCAGGACGACATAATCCCATCAGTTACAGCACGTTATGGTATAGCGGAGCATTCCGCTTTTATGGGAGGGGAGGTATCCTTTACTGAAAACACTTCATGGCATCATAAGCATGTTGAGGATTACCAAAATTACACCCTTGCGAAGGTCGATGAATCAAATATTTGGAGGAATCTTGTTATAGAAGGAATGAGATACCTTAAGAATAAGGTAAGAGATGAGTTTTTTATAAGATTCAGAGGTGCAGACGGACCTTTGGATATTGTCAATGCATTACGTGGAAACGATATATTTTATGATTTTTATGATGAAGAAGAAGGGTTGATGGAACTTGCATCAAAATGTACTGACGCGATAATATATATGCTAAAGGAACAACAGTCAATAGTAACAGAATACAAAGGATATGTCATATCCGGATTTGATGTAATAATGCCAAAAGGTTATGCTGGGCATCTTTCAGTAGATGCAACAACTATGCTATCTGACGAGATGTTCAGGAAATTTGAAATACCGCTTCTGCAGAGAATAGGGGATAATTTTAATGGATTATTCTTCCATATACATTCAGTCGGAAGTCATGTACTGCCTGCAGTTTCTGAAATTGATAAGATAAAATTCGTTGAAATATCCAATGACCCGAATTCGCCAAGAAGTATTGAGATTTTTAAGAAATACGAGAAAGAGCTAAACAACAAGATTGTCATAGTAACTTTAACTCAGGACGAAATAAATGATAATGTGAACTTTTTAAAGGACAAGAAGGTTATTGTCTGGTATGATGCGAAAAATATTGAAGATGCGAAACAAGCTGTTGACCTTGTCAGGGTCAAATTGTGATAAGAAAGGAAATATAAAAATCTGAGAGAAGACAAAGCTCAAAAAAGCCTAAGGAATAAATTACTCAGCGTATTGGTCATATGCCTTACCACGATTTTGCTGTTTATAACATCCAATAATATATTCATGGCTAAAATGTCTGAGGTTAATAAAGATAATCTCTTAGTAGAGACTGACCGCCAGATATCTTTAATATACACAAAACAGGTTGAAATATTTGATAATATTGCTAAAAATATTGCTAATAGCGACTTGCTATCAAAATATATAGATAACAGTTATTACTATAATGATGTAGTGCATGATAATGCTGATATATTCAATTATCTTGATCTTATGAGTGACACAAACGAATATGTAGATCATATTATGATTTATGATTATGCTTTTGAGTATCTTCTTAACAGCAGAAACGAATTTGCTTCATATGTAGATATGGGTAAATTCCCTTGGTTCGTTCAGCATGTAACAGGACGGATACCTTCAGCAGATCTTGATAAGTATTGTATGTGGCATATTTACGATGAGTATATAGCAATAACCTACAAAGCTGAACTTCTTAATCCGTCACTTACCCGTCGTACTTTCATAACTTTGAATATTCATAAAACTGATTTCGCTCGGTTTCTTGATGGACTTACTCTTACTGAAAATTCGATAAACGGATTCGTTTCAAAAGATGATTTTTTTCTCTTTATTGATGGAGATGACATACTGCTTTCTAAAATGCGTGCGCAGGTTTTGGAAAATTTCAATGTACTTTCAATGAAAGAAAGAGTAACTCTGGAATATAACTATTTATGGTATTACCTGCAGTTAGCAGTTTTGGATTTTAATTATGATTTGGGAGTGGTATACCTGATTCCTGAAAAGGATATAATGACGGATGTATATGAGTATACGATTATTATCTCCATCGGAGCTTCATTGCTTCTGCTTATTATATGTTATTCAATATTCAGAAGAATACTGAATACCAATATCCAAAAACCTATATCACAGCTTATCAGAGGGATGGAGAAAGTCGGTAATGGTGATTTCACATTCAAACTTGATGACAGTATATGCAAAGATAATGAAATCAAAGGGCTTTTTTGCGCTTACAACTCCATGACAGACAGAGTAACAGTCCTGATTGAAGAACTGTATCAGGCTGAGCTATATCGAAAACAGCTGGAACTGCAGGCTTTACAGGATAAAATAGACCCACATTTTCTGTATAATACATTAGACACCATAAACTGGACCGCGAAAGAACACAATGTTGATGAAATATCCAAAATCGTAGTTGCTCTTTCAACTATGTACAGAAAGATATTTAACAAAGGAAAAGATTTAACTACCATAAAAGATGCTTTAGAAGGTATTTCATGCTATCTTGAAATCCAGAGGATTAGATATGGCGAGTCATTCTCTTACCATATATTCTGTCCTGCCGAACTGGAAGAATGCGTTATACTTAACCTCATAATCCAGACTGTTGTGGAAAATGCGATTATTCACGGACTGGAAGACAGATCTTCAGGCAGACTGGATATATATGTGGAAAGTGAGAAGGATGATGAGAAGGCAAAAGGTGATATAATAATAAAGATAATGGATAATGGTATCGGAATGACTGAGGAAAAGCTCAATTTGATAACTTCAAGCATAAATTCAGTGAAATTAGAAAGCGAATCCGGATTAAGGAATGTACAGAAGAGAATAAGGCTGTATTATGGTATGCAGTATGGGCTTAGTATCATGAGCAAGTATAAAGAGGGCACAACAGTAATTTTGCGAGTGCCATATAGGGAGCGTGAAAAAGATGATTGACATTATTATAGTTGATGACGAAAGATCCATAAGGGAAGGTATTGCAACATCGATTCCGTGGCAGCAGCATGACATAAACATATGTGCAGTAGCATCAGGAGTATCTGAGGCGTTAGATTTGATTGAAACATACATGCCCAATATAATCATATCGGATATATCCATGCCCGAAATGAGCGGGCTGGATCTTCTTGAGATAGTCAACAGGACATACCCTAACATAAAAGTAATATTGATAAGCGGATATAGGGATTTCGAATATGCCCAAAGAGCTGTTACTAATAACGCATTCTGCTATCTTACAAAACCATTAGTTGCAGAGACTCTTATCCAGAAGGTTCTTGAAGCAAAACAAGAAATTGATGCAAAACTAAAGGAAGTTAAGCTTAATGATAATATAAGACGTAAGTTAAGAGAGAACATAATGGTTCTAAAAGATAATTTTTTCCGTATGCTTATGGAAGGAAGAATGAGACAGAAATCTGACATAATTGACAGGGCTGCAACAACAGAAATAGATATCAATTTCACGAACTTTATTGTATGTGTTGCTGAGTTTGAACTTGCCGCTTCTCAGAAAAAACTAAACATGTATGATTTTTCATTTTATAAAGCAGCTATTATGAGCACAATAGAGGAAAATCTTGTTGAAATTTATAAATGTTATACTTTTAATCTTGATAACCGGATAGGAATTCTCGTATGCTCCAATCAGCAGATACAAAGAAGCATTCTTGTCAATAAGCTTAATAATGTTAAAAGCTGGGTAAATAAAAATATGGGATTTTCGTTATCTGCTGGAATAGGTAATACTTGCGGAAGTATAGAGAAAGTTACTCTTTCATATATAAGCGCTGTAGATGCGATGCTTTACAGGGTAATCCTCGGTAAGAACATCGTGGTTGATGCAGAACAGAAGATAAACACATCAAAAGAGAAAATGGTTGTAGATGATTTTGATAATATTTTAAAAAACAGTGAGGAAGATATAGTTTTCGCATTAAGGAATATGAATCAAGCTGAAGTTAAAAATATCATTGAGCAGATTATGCAGTCTTCTAAACATATTGTCGCAAATGATGTTAATCAAAAGGAAAGAATAGCTTTTCTCCTTTCTGTTTTTATTATCAGGGTAATGTATTCGCTGGAAATCTCAAATCATCGCTTCTATAACAAAGAAAATGATTTATATAATTCAATCAACGAGCTTATATCGATAGATGACATGAAGAATTTCATACTCGGAATTATCAGGGAAATTTTTCAAGCTATTGAGGAATCGGACAGCAAACAGAATAACTTTTTGGTTAATAAAGGATTAAGGTATATAAAAGAAGGTGTTTATGAAGATGTGTCATTGGTTACAATTGCAGAACGGTTACAGATACATCCCAACTATCTTAGCAAGATATTCAAACAGGTAACTGATGAATCCTTCACTGAACATGTGATACGGTTCAAGATGAATGAAGCAAAAAAACTTTTAAAGACTACCAATGCAAAAGTGTATGAGATATCCGACAAGCTTGGTTACAAGGATGTCGCGCATTTCACTAAACTGTTTAAAAAACATTTCGGTATATCACCTACCGAATACCGACAGCTGTTGTAGAACTACCAATTTATTGCAAAGGGTATACCCCTATGATATAATCACAATGTTTTAGTGGAGGAAATATGAATTTTTTCAGTAATTCATTAGTATATTTTATAAAAAAGCCTTTAATACCGATTTATATAGCAAGCATATCATTAGTGTACTGCATCATAATGATTTTCAACCCGGTAAAGCTGCTTGCTAAATACTATTCATCATTTATATCTGATGAAATAGGGGATACAGTTATTATGTTTTCCAAAACAGTATATAACTACACTAATATCCCATATATCCTTCTTGGCATACTGGCTTTATCACTGATTCTTGCTTTGGTATCAAGTCTTTTATTCAGCGGCTATATGAATATAGTTCATTTAACGGTAAAAAGAATTAAAACTGATTTTTCCCATTATCTTCAAGGATTAAAAAAAGGATTTTTCAGATGCTCTTTAGTTTTCTTACAGCTGTATCTGTCTCTTCTTTTGTTTATAGGCTTTATCCCGCTGGCATTTACCCCTTTCTTTATATTAAGAAATTCTGTTATCGATGCGGGCCATGATCCGACCATAGTATATATTCTGCTTGCTGTGCTGATATTTATAATTATAGCTATATTCATCTTGATATACATGAACTTCATGTTTAAATTCCCATCGATATTTCATTTTTCTAAATATCCGATTGAGAAAGCAAATTCCGCTGTTAATGCAAAATATTGGAGGACCTTTGGGAAAGCAACATTACTGCTGTTTTTCCTTGTGGGAGTTTTTTATATAATGTTCCAGATAGAAAACAAGGTTTTGGAATTCCTGATAGGATTTATTCTTTATACTGTATATTTCAGTTTCTTTGCAGTTTTTCCTTTTTATACATTTGATAAACTTATTGAGCCTTACAGGGTCAGCAACTGATATAACTGAACAAATAAAATTCTAAGGAGGCATATACAATGTATGATGTCATTATAATAGGAAAAGGGCCAGCAGGCGCACAGGCAGGCATCTATCTTGGAAGAGCCGGATTTAAAACCCTTATATTATATAAAGACGACGGTTCGCTTGCAAAAACCGATTATATAGAGAATTATTATGGATATAACCAGCCGATTGAAGCAAGAAAACTCTTGGAAGAAGGTGTTGAACAGGCTAAACGATTTAATGTGGAGTTCAGGGAAGATGAAGTAGTCATGTTCCTTTCTTCAGAAGATAACCAGATTTTGGTAAAAGGATTAAAAGAGGAATATAAAGCTTCTTATGTCATAATCGCAGCGGGTATGACACGGAAAAGCTTAAATGTCCCAGGTTTAAAAGATTACGAAGGGAAAGGCATTAGTTATTGCGTTACTTGTGATGGATTCTTTTTCCGAAACAGGAAAGTTGCAATAATTGGATATACAAGATTTGCTGAACATGAACTGAATGATCTTTTAATGTTTACAAAAAATGCATATCTTTTGACAAATGGCAAGGATATGGAATTCGATGTATCAGCATTGAAAGAGGTCACTGTAATAAATAAACAGATAAATTTAATATATGGCGAAGACCAGGTAAAAGGTATTGAGTTCAAAGATGGTTCAAAAGAAGGATTTGAAGGGATATTTATTGCATATGGCACGGCAGATGCCTCATCTTTTTGTGTAAAATCCGGAATAGCAACAGATAAGGGCAAGATTCTTGTAGATGACTCTAAGATGACTAACATAGACAGGATATATGCAGCAGGAGACTGTATAAACTCATATATGCAGGTCGCCACGGCTGTATCGGATGGAGCATTAGCTGCCCGTTCAGTAATAGAGAGGCTGAAAGCGGACAGGAAGAACGCTAAGTAATAAATATAATTTACTATCAGTACATATTGATATATACTTATAAGAAATTTATTGAAGGAGCTAGTATGAATAAGAAAAAATTCTATATCACCACTGCAATCGCATATGCATCAGGCAAACCACACATAGGAAACACCTATGAAATAATTCTTGCCGACAGTATAGCAAGGTTTATGCGAATGCAGGGATATGATGTTTTCTTTATGACCGGGACTGATGAGCATGGACAGAAGATTGAGGATAAAGCAAAGGAAAAAAACCTTACACCTAAACAGTTCGTGGATGAGTCAGCAAACGAAATAAAGAGGATATGGGATCTTATGAATACAAGTTATGATAAATTCATCAGGACTACAGATGAAGATCACGAGCTTCAGATTCAGAAAATATTTAAGAAACTGTATGACAAAGGCGATATTTATAAAAGCGAATATGAAGGCTGGTACTGTACTCCATGCGAGTCTTTCTGGACAGAATCACAGCTTGACGAAGGCAAATGCCCTGACTGTAAGAGGGATGTAAAAAAAGCAAAAGAAGAAGCATACTTTTTTAAGCTTTCAAAATATCAGGAAAGGCTAATGGAGTACATAGAAAATAATCCGGATTTTATACAGCCCGAATCAAGAAAGAATGAAATGATTAACAATTTCTTGAAACCCGGACTTCAGGATTTATGCGTATCACGTACTTCGTTCAAATGGGGAATCAAAGTACCATTCGATCCTAAGCACATTGTATATGTCTGGATAGACGCTTTATCAAATTACATAACTGGTATAGGGTATGATGCTGATGGCAACAACAGTGAACTGTACAAAAAATACTGGCCATGCGATGTGCATGTCATAGGGAAGGATATTGTCAGATTCCATACAATATACTGGCCTATCATGCTAATGGCTCTTGATATTCCTCTTCCCAAAAAAGTATTAGGGCATCCTTGGCTTCTTTTCGGTGACGGAAGCAAGATGAGCAAATCTAAAGGGAATATTCTTTATGCAGATGACCTATCGAGACTTTTTGGCGTCGATGAAGTGAGATACTATGTTTTAAGCGAGATGAATTATGCAAATGACGGAATAATATCATACAGGCAGATAATTGAAAAAATTAATTCTGATCTTGCGAATATTCTTGGTAATCTTGTTAACAGAACTATCACAATGCAGCATAAATATTTTGAAGGCATTGTTAAAAAGCCATCTTCACTATTACCGGAAAATGATACGGACAGAGAGCTTATCGAGTTAATTGAAAGCACACCAAAAAAAGTTGCTGATCTTATGATTCAATACAAAATTAGTGATGCTATATATGAAATTATGGCTCTGGCAAAACGCTGCAACAAATATATTGATGAAACTCAACCTTGGACACTTTACAAGAATGTTGAGGATCATGAGAGGTTAAAGAAAGTTATGTACAATCTTTTAGAAGGAATCAGAGTAGTATCTATTCTTTTGTATCCTTTCATACCTTCAACTTCAGAAAAGATATCTTTACAGCTGAATACTAGAAAAACAGATATAAACTCAACAGGTATATTCGGAAAACTTGAGGACGGGATTAAGCTTGAAAAACCTGAAATACTCTTTAACAGGATAGATGCAGAGAAGAAGCTTTCTGAAATTGAAGAAGAAAACAATAAAAGTGAAGAAAACTTGAATGTTGCATATATTGGCATAGAGGATTTTGCGAAAGTAGAGCTTAAGACAGCAAATATATTAAGCGCAGAACCCATAAAAGGAGCCAAGAAACTTTTAAAATTACAGGTC
>JAAYBX010000165.1 GCA_012729955.1 Clostridiaceae bacterium | reverse complement strand
TTAGCAGAGGATATGGTTTTTTTTGTGCTATCCGGGATACTAAATCCTGTGAATAATGCTCGATAATATTGTCTTTTGCATGTATGCCTGTTCGTAAAAATTGTATACACTCATCAATATCCTCTGTAGAATCAAATACAACATCGAAGAATCCAGATTCTTTTGCCTTTTGAGCTACTTTAGGAGTTCCTCCAAAAAGCCATAATGGTTTCTTCTCTAGCCTGCTGTTCATTTCCATAAATGATGGTATAATCTTTACGAAATTTTCCGGTGTCAATCTATATCCTACAGCTACATATCTAGGTGAGTAATGCCTGATTACCTTTTCCATTGATGCAGCATCGATTGCTGGACCAAGGAAAACAGTATCATACCCTTCATCCTGTGCAAGATTCAGAAAATGTGCTACTCCTGCGACATGTACACAGTTTCCTATAGAAGCACCGATAATTATTCCTTTTTTCATTTGTTCCTTCCTTTCAGTTATTCTTCCATATCTTTTGAATAATCGACTGCATCAATCACAAAAACTGTCGCACCGCCGACAACATACTCAACAGGATCCATGTGTATATACTCTCCATGAGCTCCGATGGAGTATGGAGGCATAGGGTCCAAAATAGTCCGCTTTCTGCAGCTCTCTTTTATTATCCTTAAAGCGCTTTCTACCTTTTCCTCTTCTACGCCTATTAGAAGAGTAGTATTATGAGCTTTAAGGAATCCTCCCGTAGAAGCAAGTTTTGTAGCTTTATAACCCTTATCTATGAGTTTTGATAACAGGCTCTTCACATCTGCTTCTTGTATAATTGCCAATATCAGTCTCATGCTATCCCCTCCTTTATCTGTTTAACTACCCATTTATATATGACTTCACCTTTTCCGCCGCTGCTGCTGTTCCCACAAAAATAATTGTGTCATCCTGGTAAAGTTCTGCATCCGGACCAGGTGAAACTATAACGCTCTGTCCTCTTTTTATAGCAATTATCGTAGCATTCGTGTTCTGCCAGAACCTGATTGATCCTATATTTTTCCCAATAATTTTGGAATCTGACGATATTTTTACTTCATAATCTGGAAATCTAGATTTTACATAAGATATTGTATTCTGTGTCTTAATAAGCATAGATAAAAGCTCATACATTCTTTTATTTATATCATTATTCTTTTCAATAAGCTCTTTCAATTCATTTTGCATATCCTTTTGGTCTTTAATATCATCAAAATCCGACAGATATCGTTTTGCATTATCTGCTGATAATATATAAACACCGCTGTTCTTTTTTATTGTTACCACTTTCATGTCTGATAAGAGAGCTAAAGCTCTTCTTACAGTCTCAGGGGACACATTATATTCTGATGATAATAGGGATCTTCCTGATATTTTCTGGTTTTCAGGCCATTCATTGTTCATAATCCTTATGGCTATATCTCTTGCTATTGTCTGATACTGCCCGCTGTTTTTCCTGTTTGTCATATCTACTTGTATGATACAGTCAGTGACTGTTCATACTCCTCCTTCTTGTATATTACGCTCACTTATTGTTTATATTAATTCAAGGAAAGGAGCGTAGGGACTGACCTTGAATCTTTTATGTCCTTATCTTTTTAGAGATTCAGACGGTATAATTGTTTTGACACTGTGGACTTTTTATTTTTTTCTTATAGCTCTGACTATTTTAAGGAGTTTATTGCCACAGTCTTATCTTAAATGTTTATAGTTGGATAAGTCTTTGAACTTTCATATCAGGCAAGTTTACGAGGATAAGACCAAGTGGACCAAAACAGTTGTCATAGCTGAAACAATTCAGCTTTTATCGAAAGGATGTGATTTTATGATTTACGCCGGCATTGATATTGCCAAAGACAAACATTTTTGCGCCATCGCTGATTCTGATGGCGAAGTACTGGAACAGCCATTCGTGTTCGATAACAACCGTACAGGCTATTCCTTGCTTTTATCCAAGCTGCAACCATTCAGCAAGGAATCTGTCCTTATCGGCATGGAGTCGACCGCGCACTACGGCAGCAACCTCTTATGCTTTCTTCATGATAACGGTTACAGCATAGCGGTCATCAATCCCATACAGACTGCAACTCTGCGCAAGACCGGGATCAGGAAGAC
>JAAYBX010000164.1 GCA_012729955.1 Clostridiaceae bacterium | reverse complement strand
CCGATATTTCCATATGTACCGCTTTTCGCACTCTGTACTTCAATATTTTCAACTGTGTACCCTGCTTTTGTTATATCCCTTATAGCAGAATTTATATTCCTGCTGCCTGTTACCTCCAGATAAATATCCATCTTTATCCTTCTGGAACCGAAATTGCCTAAATAAGCCATTACTATTGCAAGTATAAGAACACATAAGATTGCAGCCTCATAAAATCCGGCTCCTATTGCAAGACCGACTGCAGCAATTGTCCAAAGACCTGCAGCAGTTGTCAGACCCTTTACATGAAGGTGCCCTGTAACAAGAATTGTACCCACTCCTAGGAATCCTATGCCGGAAAGCACTTGAGCAGAAAGTCTCATCGGGTCTGTGTTAAAAGCTAGCGTTTCTGACATGAAAATACCTGTCATTGCAGCAAGCGCAGATCCTATGCATACTATTATATGAGTTCTGAATCCGGCAGCACGGCCATGCCTTTCCCTCTGCATTCCTATGAGCCCTCCGCATAACAGAGCTAATACAAGCCTTATAACCATTGTTACAGGAGTAAGATTTCTAAGATAAAGTATTATTTCTTCCATAAGCAGCCCTCCTTACTTTCAGTCAAGATCATTCATCCATCCTTCATAAGATGCATCACTGGGCATACGCCAGTCTCCTCTTGGAGATAGCGCGACAGAACCTACTTTAGGCCCGTTCGGACTGCAGCTCCTTTTGAACTGCTGGGTAAAAAATCTTCTTATAAATATTTTCAGCCATTTATTTATCTCTTCAGCAGGATAATCATCTTTAAATGCATGAGAAGCAAGCATCAGTATTTTTTTAGGTGTAAACCCCCAGCGCATGAAGTTGTATAAAAAGAAGTCATGTAGTTCATAAGGCCCTACAATGCTCTCAGTTTTCTGCGTGATTTGACCATTTAAGGCAGGTATAAGCTCTGGACTTATAGGTGTGTCCAGAATATCATACAGCACATCCCTAAGCTTGCCTTTTGAATCATCAGCAACATACCTGACTATATATTTTACAAGTGTTTTTGGAATGGATGTGTTCACATTATACATGGACATATGATCTCCGTTGTATGTGCTCCAGCCTAGCGCTTGTTCTGAAAGATCGCCTGTTCCAATAACCATACCGTTTGTCATGTTGGATATATCCATAAGCACCTGCGTTCTTTCTCTTGCCTGCGCATTCTCATATGTGGTATCTGTTGTTGTGCCATCATGACCTATATCAGAAAGATGCCTTTTTACAGACATGCTAATATCTATTACCCTGAAATCCACATTAAGCAGTCTGCTTAATTTCCTGGCATTATCCTTAGTCCTTTTTGTCGTTCCAAAGCACGGCATAGATACGCAGACTATATCAGAAGCATCTCTTCCCATTTCCATAAATGCCCTGTGTGTAACAAGCAGAGCAAGAGTAGAGTCCAATCCTCCTGATATTCCTATCACAGCGGTTTTGCTGTTTGAGTGCTCTATCCTCTTTTTAAGACCTGCTGTCTGAATACTGAATATCTGGTTGCATCTTTCCATTAATATATGGGTATCTTTTGGTATGAATGGATGTTTTTCAATTACTCTTGATATTTTCGTGTTAATCATTTTCATAGAAAAAGGTATAATCTGATATCCATTATCCATATCCTGTTCTCTTGAAGACGCCTGGTTCATCCTGTCGTGCTCCAGTCTTTCCAAATCTATATCAGCTTCTATGTATTCATTTGTAAAAGGTGATGCTTCATTCAGGATTACTCCGTTTTCCGCTATCATCTTATGGCCGGAAAACACCATGTCAGTGGTTGATTCCTGATCAGATGAATTACTATATATGTATGCGCATATGCTTTTTCCTGACTGCGCTTTTATAAGGGTTCTTCTGTAATCTCCTTTACCTAGGATTTCATTGCTTGCAGAAAGATTAGCAATTACTGCCGCTCCGTTCATAGCATGTAAAGAACCAGGGCTTACAGGAACGAATAGGTCTTCACATATTTCTATCGCCAGTGAAAAGCCTTTCATCTGCATATTCTGGAAAATGAGCTTGGTTCCAAATGGAACAGTTTTACCATTTATATCAACTGTAAAGTTATCTTTAGGTGCGCTTTTAAATCTGCGTGACTCATAGAATTCGTTATAGTTAGGAAGATGGGTTTTAGGAACAATGCCTAATATCTCTCCGTTATATACTACAGCAGCACAGTTATACAGATAACCCTGAGTTTCAATAGGAAGTCCTGTAACAATAAGTAATTCCCTGTCTTTGGATTCTTTTACTATATTCATAAGGCCAATTAATGCCTGGTCCAGAAGAAGCTTCTGCGAAAAAAGATCATCACATGTGTACCCAGTTATACTCAGTTCCGGAAACACTAAAAGCTTAACGCCTTTTTTATATGCCTTTTCAATCGTTTTTATAATGTTATCGCAATTGTACCTGCAATCTGCAACTTTTAATGATGGACTTGCTGCTGCTGCTTTAATAAATCCATAATGCATATTAATCCCTCTTTTCATATAGATTATACACTGTTTACAAATAAATTAACATATTTGAGATAGAATCGGACCATGTTCAGCTGTTCAGCAAGTCATCAGGAAGCAGCTTATTATTGAATTTCCAGGAAAGAATCCCTGTTACTATTTGCGATATGCCTGTTAAGGCAAGCAGAATAGGTACGCCAGCCATTTTAAAACTGAAAATATTAATTACATTATCCCCTATACCTGAAAGAAAGAAAGTGCCAAGCATCATACTGAAGAAAATTGACATATGTACTGTTATGTTGTAGAAGGATATATAGTTTGTCTGGTCTTTGTTTGGAAGATTGACATATAGCATTGATGCAAGCACAGTATTTGCCGCAACACCGAGTACATGCTGGATTAACCTTACAGTGAACCAAAGCCAGGTAAAGTTCTCGGGAGTGACAAAGGCATACATCAGATATGTCGGCCCCTGCATAAGCATTACAAAGGCAAATGTCTTAAACCAGGAATGCTTTTTAAGGAACTTTTTCCACATCTTGCCGAAAAAGATGAAAAACATAAAGTATACAGCATTTATAAGATTAATCTGCGAATAACTTATGCCTACATCCTGAAGTAAAAAGATGTTTATGGAAGCATTAGACAGGCTTGATCCTAGATAGTAGAAGCCAACTAAAAGAACGGTCCACAGGAATTTCTTGTTCTGGAAAGGCAGAGTGAATATATCACTTACTCTTACCTTGCTGCTGCTCCTTTCATAAGGGTATTCTTTAGGTATAGCCAGTACCAGTATATGCAATATTGCTAATATCAGTGCTGCATAACGGAATCCCGTAATTATTTCCAGCTGCCTGGGGCTTCCGGCAAAGGAATCAGTTATCAGCGAAAGGACCAGTACTATACCCTGCGACAGAAAACTGTTAATTCCGGAAGATAAAGTGAAATAATCCGCTCTGATATCATTAGGAAGAAAAGAAGTATGCCATGCTGCATAACCCGGATCGATTATTGAAGATATTGCCGACGAAAGAGTCACCAGCAGAGTAAATCCTATTACTCTTCCAGATTCCGATAGAATTATATTCGGGAGCAGTGTAATACCCAGAATGTTAATTATGTTTGCTAATATTCCTAGCACTGTAAGCAAAATCTTTCTTGAACGGAATCTTTCCAGAATCAAAGGTGAAAACATTGCTAAAAGCCTTGTTATTGTTGGAACGAAAGTTATAATTCCGATATTAACAATATTTATTCCAAAACTTAAAAGAAAGCCGGTGTAGAAAATACCACCGCTTAACTGCGATGCTAATGAGGAAAGTATAGATGATGCCAAGAAGCAGCTTCTGCCTTTAGCTTTTTCTTCATGCAGATTGAAAGTCCTTACAAAGGCTGAATTTCGCCATTTAATTTTTATCGCATGCAGGTATGTCTTCATAAACACCTCAATCCATTAACATCCTGAGAATTTTACAATACTGATTATATCAAGTCAATAAGACTATTAGTAAACATTATGAACTTTTTATATTTAAACTCCATTGCTTTATATGTTCTTAATATGATAAATTATACTTGTATGACAAAGTATGATACTGATTGCCTTTCCCGATAGTAAATTACTGGCCAAGCCGTCAAGAAAGGCTCTCTTATCAATATAATACATGCTTTTTTATTAATATACTATAAAATAATATTGCAATTTGAAGTTATAAACAATATGTACTTATTTGAAAGGAAAGAATAACAGGTGAGATATGACAAGAGTATTTAGACACGATATACTTCCTCTTATAAAAGAAAGATGGTCTCCAAGAGCATATTCTGAAGAGAAAATATCAAAAGATGATCTTTATGCTATTTTAGAAGCTGCAAGCTATGCTCCTTCCTGCTTTAATGAACAACCATGGCGGTTTATACTTGCAGATGATGAGAAATCATTATCAAAAATGAGAAGCATTCTTTATTCAGGAAACTTACAGTGGGCTCAAAAAGCACCTGTACTTTTACTGATTGCAGCAAAGAAGACTTTTACATTAAATAATGAGGAAAATTTCTGGCATATGTTCGATACCGGAACAGCCTGGGGTTTTCTGTCTTTAGAGGCTCAGAAGAGAGGGATAATCACTCATGCAATGGGTGGATTTTCCATGAGTAAAGCTAGAAAGTTTTTCAAGATCCCAGAGGATTATGAAATAGTGACTGTTGTAGCAATTGGAAGATACGGGGATATAAACCAGCTAAATGACGATCTAAAGCAAAGGGAGCATCCTGATACAAGAAAAGATATATCGGAGCTGTTTCTGGATAAACTAGATAAAGGAGAATAAACATGTTAAGAAAACCAATACAGACTGTAACAGGCATTCAGACTACAGATGGTGCCGGTGTGAAATTGGTAAGAGTTATTGGGAATAGGAATGTGTACGATTTTGATCCTTTTCTTATGCTCGATGCTTTTGACTCTTCAGACCCAAAGGATTATATCAAAGGATTTCCATGGCATCCTCACAGAGGTATAGAGACCGTGACATACCTTATAGCCGGTGATATTGTACACAATGACAGTTTAGGAAACGAGGGACGCATTCTGGATGGCTGCTGCCAGTGGATGACTGCCGGTTCAGGTATAAAGCATCAGGAAATGCCTCAGCCAAGTGAAAGAATGTTAGGAGTGCAGTTATGGCTTAACCTTCCTGCAAAGAATAAAATGACTGCTCCAAAATACCATGATATTGAGAAAAAGGATATCAAATACATAAAAAAGGACGGATATGAAGTACGCGTCATATCAGGATCTTTTGATGGTATCAGTGCTCAGAAAAATGATGAATATGTAAGTGCGGATTTCCTCGATGTTAATTTATCTGGTAATGCATCCTTTGAGATTGACAGGGATCCTGATAATACATTATTCATATATATTATTGAAGGCAGCGGATATTTAGCAAAAGATGATAACAGTCTTTATCAATCAAAAAGAGCCGTACTTTTTGGTGAGGGAGAAACATTACATGTTAAAGCCGGTGAATATGGCATGAGATTCTTTCTGTTCTGTGCAAAACCGCTTAAAGAACCGATTGCATGGGGCGGTCCAATTGTAATGAACACAAGAGAAGAGCTGCAGAAAGCCTTTGATGACCTTTCCAATGGGACATTTATCAGGCAGTGAAATAAGAAGAGTAAGAGATATCCGCCTACACATTCTGTATATTATTTATTTTACATCTAATATATAATATAAATGAGTAGTTTATTATATCTTATGTATATTAAACTCATATATCAGTGGAAGTTGACAACAAATGAGCAAGCAGGAGCGGTTCTACGAAAGTTTAATCAAGGAAAGCCCAATAGCTTATGCGTACCATAAGATGATATATGATGCTTTTGGAAATCCTGTCGATTACGAATTCATTGATGTTAATGCCGCTTTTGAAAAAATGACATCATTAAATGCTTCAGATATTATCGGAAAAAAAGTTACTGAAGTGCTTCCAAATATTAATGGAGAATCATTCGACTGGATTAAGGAATACAGCAAAATAGCAGAAACAATGACAAGCCGTGAATTTGGTACATATGCAGAAACTCTTCAGAAATATTACAGAGTTTATGCTTCTTCTTTAAAAAAAGGCTATTTTACAACAGTATTTATAGATATAACTAATACTATGAGAAGAACTCATGAGCAATATGCATTAATAACTATGCTCAATGACGTCCTTCTTGAACTAAATGATGATTTTGCCATCGTCAATATAATAGCCCAGGATGAAGTACTCAATAAGCCAAAGAGCGAAATACAGGATAAATACATAGATGATATCCTGCCCTTTGAGGTATCTGAAAAAATCAAACATCATGCTCTGATAGCCAAGAATACAAAAAAGAAAGTTACCTTCTCGTTTTCTATGACAGTTAAAAATAAGGAGTATTGGCACATTTGTGACTGCATATACACAAAAATACTTAATGAGAATAGAATTATTCTTTTTATGTCTGACATTACTGAAAAACATGAACTTGAATATAAGCTAAAACAAAGCGAATCACTTTTCAGTGCTTTATTCGAGCAGGCTCCAATTGGTGTCGCTTTAGTAAAAGACTTCACATTTATGTCAAACATAAATGATAAATTTGTCGATATAATGGGTATGTCCCGTGATGAACTGGTTAAAACAGACTGGAAAGACATTACTCATCCTGAAGATCTTGAAGAGGATTTAAGGTATTTTAATCTTTTTAAAACCGGACAGATACCCTCATATTCCATGGTAAAAAGATTCATACGAAAAAACGGAAGCATAGTGTGGGTATTTATGGTAATAACATATCTCATGCTTGAAGAGTATGAAGACAGAAAAGATACTCATGTGTGCATGATTAATGACATTACGGAAATAATGGAGATAAATGATGCCTTAAAGGAAAGTGAGAGAAGCAAATCCGTAATGTTGTCCCATCTGCCAGGAATAGCATACCGTTGTGCACTCGATGAGCACTGGACTATGCATTTCATATCTGATGGGTGCCTGCAATTAACAGGATATCCTTCTGCTTCCATACTAAACAACAAAGAAATTACATTTAATGAGATAATTGCACCGGAATATAGGAATTCCCTCCATGAGCAATGGGAAGTTGTTGTTCATGATAAAACATTCTTTAAAGGCGAATATGAAATAATAACATCAGAGGGAAAAAGAAAATGGGTATTTGAGCAAGGGCAATGCATATACGATAATGAAGACAACCCTCTGTTCTTGGAAGGCCTGATTATTGATATCACTGAAAGCAAAAACAGGGAACTCAGAATATCATACATGAATTCACATGATATGCTTACAGGACTGTATAACAGGATGTATTTTATGAATGAAATGCAAAGATATGATACCAGATCCTGTCTTCCTCTATCAATAATAATCGGAGATATTAACGGTGTCAGGCTTGTTAACAATGCTTTCGGCACAAGAAGAGGCGACAGCCTTTTATTAAACATATCGCAGCTTATTAAAAAGAACTGCAGGGCAGGGGAT
>JAAYBX010000163.1 GCA_012729955.1 Clostridiaceae bacterium | reverse complement strand
TCATAATATACTTTAAATGAAATGGGGGATTACACAATGACTGAAATAAATAACCAACAGAACAATCAGGATACACAGGAAACTTCAAATGTGGAAAAAACCTATATAGTAAATGAGAATCCGGCTAATAATCAGCAAATGAATTATCAACAGCCTTATGTTCCAAAACCAGATACATCGCCGACTGTTTCCATACTGGACTGGGTGCTGACTATTATAGTGATGGCAATACCTTGTGTTAATGTGATAATGCTTTTCGTGTATGCTTTTACTGGAGACAAGGAAAGCAAGAAGAATTTCTTCAAGGCTAGACTTATACTTATAGCCGCATCCATAATCGCTTCTGTTATATTCTGGGTAGTACTCATAATTGTTATGGGACCTAGGATACCTCAGTTGCTTGAAGATCTGGAACAATTAAGAAGACAATATGGTTTCTAAAAACTCTTCATGTTATTGATGTGACACTTGGATAACATTGCTTTGTTTTTATATGAGTTAATGATAAAGATATAATAAAAAAGAACCCGGATTTCCGGGTTCTTAGTTTGTAGCTTTTACTTGATATTAGTTTACGCTGTTCCATACTTCAGAATAATTCTGAGCGGAAGCTTTTCCTAATTTAGCATTCATAAAATCTAATGTTACCTGAGGATTGAAAGCCATAACTGTCTCAAGGTATGCTCTGAGGGCTACTTTAGGTTCAACACCGTCAACCATTACGCTTGAAACATACTTCATTCCTGCGCCTGCCCATTCAGAAATAACTGTTGTGTATTCCGGGTTTGTCGGCTGTTCGTAGTCTCCTGTAAGAATGTACAATCTTCCATCGTTGTATTCGTTGAATACTTCATATCTTCTTGCGAGATTAGCAGCATTTATCGCTACTTGGTCTGAATCCCATGTTGGATTTCCAGAATTGTATGCAGATTTATAACCATATTCACCGATATCAAGTGCATATCCAGGATGTCCGCCAACTATGACAGGTGTTCCTGAACTTGTTACTTTTCCTTCATTATCTGCCTGATAATGAAGCTGATATACGTTCATACCATCAAGATAATAACCTGTTTTTCCTGTTTTGTCAGCCTGAGGCACTCCATATCTGAATGTAAAGAAGTCTTCTGCTGTGCCATAACATAAAGTTATGAACCAGTTAATAACTTCCTTAGGTTGAGGGGTGTTAGCCATCAATACATAAGGAGCTCCGATTTCTGTCTTCCATGGATTGATTTTCTGTGTAACATTACCAGTAAGTGCACCGATCGCTACCATGTAAGCGCTTGTTCCTACTGTGTTCTTAACAGCAGTTTCCCATGATATTAACCAAGTATCCCAGTAGAAGCAGGATCCGGCCAGTCCGTTGGAGATAAGGTTTCTGACGTTTGTAGAGCTCATGGAGAACAGCTCTGGATGAACAAGTCCTTCTGAATAACATTTTCTTAAGAATAAGCATGCATCAGCCATGACAGGCTTAATAACTGAATCTTCCCATATGTCATCTCTTGGATTCCATACAGGTACAAGGTCAGCTTCCCAGTTAGGTGTACAGCCGTATGCTTTGAAAATATCCTGCATAAGCCAGATATTTCTTGATGCGAATCCCCATGTGTCATTCTGTCCGTTTCTGTCTGGATCATTGTATGTGAATGCTTTTGATACTTCATAGAATTCTTCAATTGTAGAAGGTTTGGACATTCCTACAGCATCCAGCCAGTCGCCTCTCATTGTTCTTGAGAACCATGAAGGTGTTCCGTCTCCGCCATATGCAAGGCCATATACAGCTCCGTCATATGAGAAGGTTTCTTTCCAGTGTTCAGGAACGATATTTACCCAAGTTTCGTTATCAGCAAGGAATTCATCAATTGCTAATACGATACCCTCTTGATACCATTTTATTCCGTCTGTTCCAGAGAACAATCTTACCATACCGGTAAGATCTCCTGATACAGCCTGAAGATTAATGGTTTCAATGTACGTGTCTCTTGCAGGTGTGTTAAGATTGAACGTAATACCATAATGTCTGGTTATGTAGTTCTTAAATGCGAATTTCTGAGCGGCATTTTCTGTTGCATCACCATAGAAATAAAGACATGTAATATCCATTTCTGTTGGTTTTTCTACTACTGCAGGTGCAGTTTCAGTAGCTGTTTCGGTTGCTGTTTCGGTAGCTGTTTCTGATGGTGTTTCCGTTGCAGTCTCAGTAGGCTTGTTATCGCATGCTGTAAAAATGAACGAGCAAACAAGAACCAGGCAAAGTACCAAACTAAGCAGCTTCATTTTGTTCATAATTCTTCCTCCTTGAATATAATTCAAAATCCATATTTCTAATTATACAACATTTCATTATCAAGTAAAGACATCTAACAAAATTACTTTAACAAATTCAATTATAAAATACATATAATGTCATTTACAATATTCATTAAATCTTATTTATACTTTTTTGTGCTTTATGAATTAATAATCATAACTTGATTTGTACATGGAAGTTAGATGACTAATTACTTATTTCATAAAAAAAAGCAGTGATATCGATGTAAAGCAATCTTATACTTGCATATATATTGTTACAATGTAATCTTTAATTTGCATGTAGTATATAACTATTCTTAAGAATGTTAGACAGTCAGGTTTATAAATTACTACTACTTTTGATTTTCTAATTTGTTCTTTCCTTGACAATGCGCAATATATGAAATAAAATCTTTGAAAGAATATTTATAAACGGAGATTACTATTATGGAATACAATCCTAAGGAAATTGAATCAAAATGGCAGAAAAAATGGGACGAGCTCAAGTGTTTTCAAGCAAAAGACAATTTATCTCTACCAAAATATTATGCTCTAGTTGAATTTCCATACCCTTCAGGAGAGGGACTGCATGTAGGACATCCAAGACCATATACTGCATTGGATATAGTATCCAGAAAAAGAAGGCTTCAGGGATATAATGTGCTATTTCCCATGGGATGGGATGCATTCGGCCTGCCAACAGAAAATTATGCGATGAAAAATAAAATGCATCCTGCTGAAGTAACAAAAAGGAATATCGCAAGATTTAAATCGCAATTAAAATCTATAGGTTACTCATTTGACTGGGACAGGGAAGTAAATACCACTGACCCGAAATATTACAGATGGACTCAGTGGATATTCCTTCAGCTTTTCAAACATGGACTTGCATACAAAAAAAATATGAGCATAAATTACTGCACCTCATGTAAGGTAGGTCTTGCTAATGAGGAAGTCGTTGACGGCAGATGCGAAAGATGCGGAGCAGAAGTTGTAAAAAAGATGAAGAACCAGTGGATGCTTAAGATAACTGAGTATGCTGATAAACTCATTGATGGTCTTTCAGATGTCGATTACCTTGAAAGTATTAAAGCTCAGCAGATTAACTGGATCGGAAAATCTACAGGAGCTGAAGTGGATTTCTCATTAACAGGTACAGATGAGCCATTAACAGTGTATACAACAAGACCTGATACCTTATATGGAGTAACATACATGGTAATTTCTCCAGAACATCCATATATAGATAAGTACAAAAGCCTGATAATGAATCTTGAACAAATCAGGGAATATCAGCTGGAAAGTTCCAAAAAAAGTGATTTTGAGAGGGCTGAGATAGCAAAAGAGAAAACAGGTGTTGAAATCAAAGGCATAAAAGCAATTAATCCAGTCAATGACAAGCAAATTCCAATATGGGTGTCTGACTATGTACTGATGTCTTACGGGACTGGGGCTATTATGGCAGTTCCTGGACATGATCAGAGGGATTATGAGTTTGCAAAGAAATTCAACCTTCCTATAGTTGAAGTGGTTGCAGGAGGTGACTTGTCAAAAGAAGCTTTTACAGATATTGAAACAGGAATCATGGTCAATTCTGGAATAATAGACGGGATGGAAGTAAAGGATGCAAAAATAAAAATAACTGAATATATAGAATCAAAAAAGATTGGTAAAGCAAAAGATAATTACAAACTTCGTGACTGGGTATTTTCCAGACAGAGATACTGGGGAGAACCAATACCTTTAATATATTGCGAAACATGCGGATGGGTTCCTCTTAATGAATCAGAACTTCCTTTGCTGCTTCCTGATTTAAAAACATATGAACCTGCAGAAGATGGGGAATCACCTCTTTCAAAAATGACGGACTGGGTAAATACAACCTGTCCGAAATGTCATAAACCTGCAAAACGTGAAACAGATACCATGCCTAACTGGGCAGGGTCATCATGGTATTTTTTAAGGTATATTGATCCAAATAATGATGAAGCATTCGCCTCAAAGGATAAGATAGCATACTGGATGCCTGTTGACTGGTATAACGGAGGAATGGAGCATGTTACACTTCATCTGCTCTACTCCAGATTCTGGCATAAGTTCCTATATGATATAGGGTATGTAAACACTCCTGAACCATATAGTAAAAGAACTGCTCATGGTATGATTCTTGGTGAGAACAATGAGAAGATGAGTAAATCGCGTGGTAATGTCGTTAATCCAGATAAAGTTATTGATAATTATGGAGCTGATACCTTACGTATGTACGAAATGTTTATAGGTGATTTTGAAAAAAGCGCTCCATGGTCAGAAAGCGGTGTTAAAGGCTGCAGAAGATTTCTTGACAGAGCTTTTAAGATGATGGATTTCATGACTGAAGAAGATTATTATTCAAAAGATATGGAAACACTCATGCATCGAACTATTAAGAAAGTTACGAATGACTTTGAAACATTGAAATTCAATACTGCGATTGCTCAACTTATGGCCTTTACAAATGCAGTCTACCAAAAAGGAAGCATTACAAGGAAGGAAATGAGAGACTTCCTAATACTTCTTAATCCGGTGTCTCCTCATGTAACAGAGGAAATGTGGACATTGTGTGGGTTTGACGGATATCTTCATAGCTATAAATGGCCGGAATATGATGAAACAAAGACTATTGAAGATGAAGTTGAAATAGTAATACAGGTTAATGGTAAAATCAAAACTAAAATAATGATTTCATCAGACATGTCAAAAGAGGATATGGAAGCATTAGTGTATAAAGATGAAGCAATTCTAAAAGCTATAGAAGGAAAGCAACCGAAAAAAGTTATAGCTGTACCTAAGAGACTTATAAATATTGTCATATAATGAACGCAATAAATATATATGATATAGCCATAATAGGTGCCGGCCCAACAGGGAGTCTGCTCTCTTTGCTGCTAGCAGGTCAAGGATATAATATTTTACTTGTAGATAAAAGAAATCTTGACAGTTACCCTCCGATAAGGCAAAAAGCCTGCGGAGGGCTTCTTTCACCTGATGCGCAGAGGGTTTTAGCTTCTCTTAATCTTAACCTTCCTAACGATGTTCTTGCAAATCCGCAGCTTTTCAGCGTTACTACTATTGATTTAAACACTCGTCTAAGCAGGAATTATCAGAGATTTTATCTTAACATGGACAGGGAGAAATTTGACAGATACCTGTCATCTAAAATTCATCCAAATGTCAGCAAGAGATATTCTGTACTGGTTAGTAAAATTGAATATGCAGATAATTTATATGTTATACACACAAATACAAATGAGAAATTTAGTTCAAAGATTCTAATCGGTTGTGACGGAGCCGGGTCAATTGTAAGAAAGATTTTTTTTAAGCAGGATAAACTATCTGTAAAGCCCTATTATGCAATTCAGCATGTATATAAATGTGAAGATGCAAGCGCAAAATATTATGCGATTTTCGATAAGACGCTAACAGATTATTCTGGGTGGGCATTTCCAAAAGATAATACTTTTACAGTTGGAATGGCCTTTCCGGAAGGAGCTGACGGGAATAGTCTGTTTGATAAACTTGTTTACAAATTACAGGATTATGGGTTATCTGTAAATGAAGTTATCAGAAGAGAAGGTTCACTTTTATTAAGACCGAATGGTTATGCAAAGGTATTTGCTAAAAACAACAGCACATTATTTCTTGCAGGCGAAGCAGCAGGTTATGTATCTCCAAGTTCTGCAGAAGGATTCAGTTTTGCATTTAACAGTGCTTGTGCGCTTTATGAGAGTTTTAAAAAGGGCGGCAATATAGCAAAACACTATAGGAATAAAACAAAAAAAATGCGAATTACTCTTTTCATTAAAGTAATAAAAGCGCATTTATTGTATAATCAGTTTATTCGAAAGGTAATAATGACATGCAATATAAGAGCTATAAAGTAGAGGGGATGTAATGGGATTAGAAAGTATAAGATGTTTCGTGTTGGATATGGATGGGACTATTTATCTTGGCAATAAGCTTTTTGATTATACAAAAGAATTTTTACACACAGCAGAAAAATGCGGAATAGACATATGGTACTATACCAATAATTCCTCAAAGAATGCCAAGTTCTATATAAGCAAGCTTAAAAAGATGGGTATTGAGTGTGAAGAACACAAGATGCTTATCTCTAATCAGGTTATAATAAAACATCTTTTAAAAGAGCATTCAGACAGCAGGGTATATGTTGTTGGAACAGAGTATCTTGTAAATGACTTTATAGAAGCAGGGATTAGGGTAACTGATACTGATTGCGATATTGTTGTTATGGGATTTGATACTACCCTGACATATGAAAAGCTTGTGAAATCCTGTGATTTCGTACGTAACGGCGCAATACTTTATGGCGTTAATATGGATTATAACTGCCCTACCGAAACCGGATTCATACCTGACTGCGGTTCAATATGCCAGCTTGTATATGCTTCCACAGGAGTAAAAACCGAATTTTTCGGGAAACCGTCAAGTCATACAGCGGATTTCATTCTGGAAAAAACAGGATACGATAAAGACTCTCTTGCAATAATCGGAGACAGGTTATACACGGATATTGCTTTAGGAACCAATAATGGTTTTACATCAATACTTGTCCTTTCTGGAGAGTCCTCACATGAAGATATGGAAAAAAGCGAAACAAAACCTGATTTCGTGTTCGGTTCTTTAAAAGAAATTTCTAAAAATCTTAAAAAGATCTATAATTTGCATGAAACTGCTACATCTGAATAAAAGGATGGAGAGTATATTTTTCATTTACCTGGTAAGCTAAGTCACTGTCAGATATAATACTGAATCTTTCAGTTCGGGAACTGTTACTATAATTTTTCGACTTCAGCTTAACTGCTGATACTTTAACTGAGCTTAGTAAGTCTTTCGGTATGTAAACCAGTATCGCACTGCTTTCACCAGGCTGTAAAGAGATAAATTTATTTGAAAAATCTTCTTCAACAGTGTAATCGCCAATATTCGTAACCTGAATATCCACTGCGGAACTGTTACCATAATTTTTAAGTACTATTAATGCAATATCCATTGGGCCATTACTGTTTCTTAAATCTTTTCCTTCATCAAGTGAAAGGATATTATTGACATGAGCAGGGAAATTGGATTTTATATCCAGTATATGCTTCTTCAATATATCAGGTTCCCTTACCGGTCTTAATACAGGAATGTTCTTCTTGTCTAGTATAACTATCAGTACAAAAAAGAAAATAACTGCTACACATATAACCATTGCAGCAATTACTAAAAAAGCAAATCCCAGCATTTCCGCCTGTGCGATTGTATCAAAAATCTGTTTCATAAATTCCTCCCCAAATTATCTATACATCTTTGTCTTCTGCATTATCCGGCTCATCGCTATCTGCTTCTTCTTTTTTCTGTTTAATATCATGTTTTTTTGTCTTATAGAAAACAAATATTATTGAAATAAGCAGAAGTGCGCTAATGCTAAATGATATTACAAATTCAATAGGAAAATGACTTCTTTCAATTTTTCCATTATCAGCCACATCATCTATCTGGTGTTCTGCAGTAATCTTGACTGCAGTTACATCCGGAATAAGCGAGTTAGCAGCAACAATAAGTGATTTGCCGATATAATTGTTATTGTATGAATATGTCACTTCACCCAAGATATCACCGACCCTCACCTGTGTATATATGATATCATCTCTTAATTCGATTGTCTTGTCTAATTTCCAGGACTGTGTATCATAGGGTACAAGATGTTCAATATACATTGCATTGGCTAAGTTAATACCTTCATAAGTGCCAATTATCTGTCCGGCTTTTACTATTCCCTGAATTGAAAAATCGATATAAGAGAATTTCATTAGCTCTAAAGTAAGCTCTGCAGTTATTTCCCTCTCTTTTACTCCCGCTATTACTGTAAGTACCTCACGGCCTTGCTGGTCAGAGGATAAAGCAACAAGCACATTCTGGGCCTTAGAAGTGTACCCGGTTTTTCCTGCAGTCACAACAAAATCATATCCTGTGTTTGTACCAAGGATAAGGTTAGTATTCTTAAGAATTTCGAATTTGTTTCTTAGATTTGTGGAAGGTAACATGAATTCTTTTTTCCTGCAGATTGTAGAAATTGTAAAATTAGAAAATGCGGCTTTAGCAATTAAGGCCAGATCCTTTGCTGTTGTATAGTGCTCGTCATCGTGAAGTCCGTGAGGTGTTACAAAATGGGTATCTACAGCACCAAGCTGTAATGCCTTCTCGTTCATCATGTTGATAAATGCTTCCTCTGAACCTGCAACATTTTCTGCTATCACCAGTGCGACATCATTATAGCTTCTTATCAATAGCCCGTGAAGCAGGGAATAGAAGTCCATTGTTTCAGATGCTTTTAATTCTAATTCACCGCTTCCTTCCTCAAGAAACCTGGTTGCATTTACAGATGTCGTGAAAACCTTATCCAAAGAGCAGTTCTCAACTGCTACAAGAGCTGTCATAAGTTTCGTTGTGCTTGCAGGATATATCCTCTCATCAGCATTGTATGAGTATAAGACATCACCGGATTCAAAATCTATGGAGATGTAAGAACGGCACAAATCAGTACTAACTATGTTTTGCGCATTACCTTGTATATTAATATTGAAAAGCCCTGCTATTATAGCTAGTGCAAGTATTGTCGAAATGCTTTTTCTCATGGCTGCCTTTCTTGATAAATTATACTACATATGTTATTTGTTTTGAATGAAAATAATGGTTACAAAAAGAAATTATGTTTTGTCTATGGTGCTGCATTGGGTTTTATGTTAGTTAATACTTATGAAAAAGTATCTGCCTGTAATCATAATTACCATATGTTTTGCATCACTGCTGGTATTTCTCATTGTGAGAAATGTTAACAGAGGATTAGTGGAAATCCCTGATGAGCACGAACTATCTGCAGAGGTACCTTCTCAAATGATAAAGATATGCATCAAGGGTGAAATCAATATTCCGGGAATATATGAGATTGAAAAAGACAGTATTCTTATGGATTTAATAGACAAAGCAGGAGGGTTAACGCAAGATGCAGGAAAGGATATTAATCTTGTTCTGGTTCTGGATAAAAATATGACTATTTACATTCGATCTAAAAACGAAGCAGGCGGAATAGACATATCGGATAACATGGATGCGATTATACAGAAAGATGATGAAAAGATACTTTTTGAGAATAAAATAGATATTAATACAGCTTCTGTGGATGCACTGTGTCTGCTTCCTGGCATAGGTGAGAAAACTGCGCAAGCAATAATTGCTTATCGCATGGAGAATGGTGATTTTAAGATAATTGAAGATATAATGGATGTTCCAGGCATAAAAACTGCCAAGTTTGAAAAGATAAAGGATTACATAACAGTATGCGATAAGGATTGACAAAGCCTTATTCATAAAATATACTTTCTTTTGTTGCGGATGTGGCGAAATTGGCAGACGCGTTGGTCTTAGGAGCCAATACGCAAGTGTGCAGGTTCAAGTCCTGTCATCCGCACCATATAAGCACCGTTATTTTGATACAAAGTAACGGTGATTATTTATACTAACAACAGATTGAAAACCGATCGACTTTATAGTATAATCAGATTATATAAATTTGCCGGAGGATTAATATGCTTGTTGAAGAAATTATCAGAAATAACATGCGATATAATAAAAACGGCAACATTTATAGTTTCATACAAGATGAGGAAGAACGCCCGTTATGGTCACAAAGACTAAATAACTATTTTATCAACAGTAATGCTGATTTGAAAATGACCGAGAAATACAAGCAGAATAAACTGAGAATCAATGAAAGCGCATATAAACGATTTTTTGACTACATTTCTGAAAATGAAGGCATTGGGGTTGACCTTGCAAGCGGTCCGTCCGGCTATTTTAGTCCCGCGCTTGATAGACTATCTGAAAATTATGTTTTTATAGTCACGGATGCTTGCCCCGCCGTTATCAATGCCCATTCATCTGCTTGTGATAACCCAAATTTTTATGTGTTCGATATGGATTTGGACAAAGAACTTCCTTTCAAAAATGAAAGTGTAACTGCATTTAGCGGAAATCTTCTAAACAATGTTGATCATTATGCCGACTTGATCAATGAAGCGTATCGGTGTTTGAAATTTGGCGGAAGATTTGCCGTCATTGAAATGTTTTTTGAACATGGATGTAAAACATATGAATATTTAAATAACCAAGGTGCGGTGTGGGCATCATTTGAAACATTTGTTGAATACTGCAGAAACGTCGGATTCGTTTATAAAGATTCAGAAATTATTAATTCTCGCAAAGGAAAAATAAGCGATGGGGATTTATTCCCACTTGATGATAATGATTGCTCAACTGATAGAATGATTTATTTTGAAAAATGATTTACGCTGTATTCCACCATTATACAATTTGAACCCCCCTCACCCGAAAATGAACCCCCATATATTAAAAAGTGAACCCCCTAAAACGCAATTTGAACCCCCTAAAACTTACAGGGGGTTCATTGTATCAAAATATGGGTTATACTTCAGAAAGACTGTCGATTTTTGTCGATAGTCTTTTTATTACAGCAGAAATAAATAGTTCTTTGTGATATTATTTTACCAAAGGAGTTGCTATATGCCAAAAACAAAACTTCAACTATACTTGAAAAATTGTGACCAAGCAATCGAGTTTTACCAAAAAGCATTTGATGCTACTGTTGATGTAATATATAGAAACGAAAGCAATCTAATTGCACATGCAGAAATAAACATTTTTGGCCAGTGTGTAGCATTTATGGAGCAAGAGTCAGATTACATTATTGGGAATACAATGCAATTCTGCTTTTATTTTAATAAAGGCGGCGAAGAAATTATAAAAAAAGCATACGATATTCTTAAAGACGATGCAAAAGTTGAATTGCCATTAGGTTCATGTGAATGGAGTACATTAATATTTTGCCTTGTTGACAAATTCGGGGTAAATTGGTTGCTTTGCGTTGATTAATGAGCATAATCTCCTAAATTCATATGCATCTTTTTTGCTACCTCTTTACAGGAAAAGGATGTTTATCTTGATAAAAGATAATCTTCTTTTTTTGAAATATCGGCTCTCTAAACCATTATTCTGCTTTTTTCTCGACAAAACAGGTATAGTTGGTATAATTAGCTAGTCTGGATAAATAGAGATTTTAGGAGAATTGTATGAAGAAAACAATGAATAAAAAGAAATTAGTTTTAATCCTTTCTATTATCCTTGCAATTATTGGATTATTTGTGACTATAATTGCTAGAGTTCCAGATAGAATTACTGCATTGTATATAAGCAAAAACTCGGATTTGCCTTATAATATACTTTCAGTCCCCAATTTTAATAATCAAGATTATATTACATACACAGATTATGGCAGTAGAAAATATTATGATAAAAAATATCTTAATACTGATGAGACCTCTAACATTCTTTATGAAAGTGATCTTGATTCCAATGCATTAGTTATATACTCAATTTCAAGGTGGCCGGATACAACGTTAGGTTCACTAAGAATCAAAGGTGTTTATTGTTCTGATCCTTCTTACAAATTATTCGGATGTTCTGCCGGGGATGATTTCATCAAATTTAAAGAAGTGTTTGAAGATGCTGGATTTCTGGAAGTTGATTTTTTTAAGTATAAAAAAAGCGGTATTACCATTACACTGCATCTTAATGATGTTCGGACTAAGGTAATTTATTTTTCAATAAGTGTGAATTCAAGCAATATTTTTTTAATAAATTATTAAGAATGAATACAGATTCCAGCTACTTGGTATACCTGATTGCATATATAAACCTCTATGTGCATAAATCCTAATAAAGCGAAGATACTGTGACAAAACTTCTGTTACAATACTGTAGCCGAGTTTGCTTTATATATGATAAAATATCTATAAATATTTTAAAGCGATTGGATTACATGTGGAATTATGGTATGGGAACCATGGACTGGATGTTATCCCGTAAGTGCAGGCTGTAAATATTGTTATTATTACGGTTTGTATTCAAAAAGATACGGGCAGAATAATATTGTTAAAACTGATGATTTCTATAAACCTATAGAAACAATATATATGCCAAGAAAGAAAATAACCAAATACAGGATTGAAAGCGGTAAGATTGTATTTACCTGTTTTACAACAGATTTCTTTTTGCCTGAAGCAGACCAATGGCGAGTTGAAGCATGGGATATGATAAGAAAAAGGTCCGATCTCACTTTTTTATTTCTAACAAAGAGAATTGACAGATTTAAGATATCTTTACCGGATGACTGGAAAGATGGATATGAAAATGTCCGCATAGGGTGTTCAATAGAAGACCAGGAATCTGCAGATAAGCGGTTGCCGTTGTATTTATCCTTCCCGATTAAGCACAAGTTTATTGTCTGTTCTCCTTTGATTGGAGAAATTGATTTGTCTTCATACTTACAGGGCATTGAGTCAGTAAGGGCATATGGAGAAGCTGGCAAAGAAGCGCGTGAATGTGATTTTAAATGGATTTTAAACCTACACGAGCAGTGTAAATCTGCAAAAGTACAGTTTGATTTTGTCAGTACAGGGAGAAACTTCAGACACAATGGAGAACTGAAAAAAATAAATCCATATATACAAAGGAAGACAGCTAGGCAGTTGCTTCCATCTGATGATGGTAACGCAGATATACAATTTGAATAAATTGCTGATGAAAAATCAACTATAGTTGAAAAAGGATTACTATAAAGATATATGAAGGTATAAATTATGGATAAAATAAAAATGGCAGCATGCGGTATTGACTGTGGTGAATGCGCTTCATATAAAGTAACAATGAATCAGGACTTAGAAGCTGCAAAACTGATTGTCGAATGGTATAGAAACCAGGGGTGGATAGGACAAGATGAAGAAGCTAAAGCAGTACTGAAGAAAAACCCCTTGTGTATGGGATGCTGGGACAGTACCGAAGAATGTTTTTTCAAATGCGGCTGTTACATGAAAAAATGCTGTATAGAGAAGAAGATTGACCATTGTGGTAAGTGTAATGATTTCCCTTGCAAACACTATATGGAATTTGCTTCAGGGCATGAAGTCCACAAAAAAGCTATGAGTAATATATTGCAGATGAGAAGAACTGTAAAAAATACATAGGAGCAGAAAATGCTGACTGTCAATGAACTAAAACAGATACAGATACATCAACAGCATCTTACAGATAAAACAGACATACACACTATATGCCATGATTTAAATGGCATACAGGCTCAATTTCTTTCGAATGCAGAACATTCACTTAGAATAAGATGTAAAGACTAGATAGATAAAGCCACATATAGCAACAGTCTTGTTAAAAACTGGACAGTACGTTCTACAGTACACATTTTTAATAATGATGACCTGCCGTTATACAGATATGAGGATGAAGAAAATCCATACTTAAGCCATGTCTGGGATAATGAAAACTATTTTATTAATGTGATGCGTCACGAGTGCAAAATGAGTCCTGAAAGGATAGAATATTTCTCAAAGCTTATTGTAAAAAGAGTTGCTGAAGGTATAACTTCAAGAGATGATCTTAAAAAGGAATGCATAATGGCTGGCATGACAGATAATGAAAGGTCTGGAGTATTTCACTCATGGGGTGGTTTGCTTATGCTGTTATGCCAAAGAGGGTTTTTAAATTATAAAGTGCAGGAGAAAAAAGAATTCATACTCTGTCCTTCGTATATTCCCATGCAGAAAGAAGCTGCACAGATTGAGCAAGCGAGAAGATACTTTACTAATTTCGCTCCTGCTACAATTAAAGACGCATCTTACTATTTCAAATGGACACAGGCATATACAAAAAAGATTATGAAGAATCTTCCTCTTCTAAATTTACAGATTAATGGGAAGGATTACTTTCATTTATCTAAAATAAGGAGTAATTACCCTGATATACCGCATTGTATTTTTTTAGCAGGATTTGACCAGCTTATGCTGGGTTATCAGAAAACTGAAAGCATATACCTTCCCAAAGAGTATCTTCGCGGGATCTACACTCTTACTGGTATAATACAGCCTGCAATACTGCTAGATGGCAAGGTTATTGGAAAATGGAAAAAAGATAAGACCAGGTTAGTAATTGTCCTGTTTCAGTCTGTATCATCACAGGGAAAAATGTGCATAGCAAATGAATCGGAACTTTTATGGGATGATATAAAAAAGATAGAATGGGTGAGATAATCAAACAAAAATATATAATTTTGGATTACTGTTGTTAATAAATACTTTATGGTATAGTAATTATGCTAAACAGCTCGAAGTTTTATTTTGAAAGGAAAATTCCGTAAATAGGAGATTTATATTATGATAAGGACAGTTATAGTCGGTTTTGGGAATATTGGTGAGTCAGTTTTGGAAGCTCTGCTGGAAAGTCCAGATTTTTCAGTTGTGGGAATAGTTGTAACAAATAGTCACTTATTGAATATAAAGACTGATTTACCTGTTGCTGACGATATAAATAAGTTTGAGAATGTTCAAGTAGCAATATTATGTACACCGAGCAGGATGATACCACTGCTTGCTGAATCCATCTTATCAAAAGGGATTAATACTGTGGATGCATATGACATGCATTCGGGAATATATGAATTAAGAGAAAAACTTGATAAGATTGCAAAGGAAAACAACACTGCTTCTATAACCGCAGCCGGATGGGATCCGGGAACTGATTCAGCAGTGAGAGCATTGATGGAAATAATGGCACCAAAAGGTATAACATATACAGATTTCGGTCCTGGGATGAGTATGGGGCATTCAGTTGCTGCAAAGGCCATTAAGGGAGTTAAAAATGCGTTATCCATGACTATACCTTTAGGTACCGGTCTTCATAGAAGAATTATATACGTTGAATTAAATGATGATTCAGATTTTTTTAGTTTATCCAAATTAATTAAAGAAGACGACTATTTTGCACATGATGAAACCCATGTAATACAGGTTTCAGATATAAAGGCTTTGGAAGACAAAGGACATGGTGTAAACATATCCAGAAAGGGTGTTTCTGGAATTACCCATAATCAGAATATTAAGTTTGCAATGTCCATTAATAATCCTGCATTGACAGGACAGGTGTTAGTTTCTTGTGCAAGAGCGGTAGTGAAACAGGCTCCCGGATGCTATACAATGATAGAAATACCGCTTATTGATATGATTCCAGGAGATAGGGAAAGCATTATCCGTCGCTTGGTATAGATTGCTGAAAACTTATAATCACTTAGTAACTTGCTATTATACAACACTGGATAACCATAGTTTAGTTGTTAACGGCATACTATAAATTTACATCCTTTATATCGTGTGATATATTTATTCTTGGAATACATATTGTAAAATCTGAAAGGATGATAAATGGCAAAAAAATATACGATGCTGGATATAGCGAAAGCAGCTAATGTCTCAAAAGCTACAGTGTCATATGTGCTAAATGATAAGCAGAATGCGCGTATAAGTGAGGAAACCAGGCGAAGGATTCTTCAGATAGCTAATCTCTACCAGTATGTTCCTAACCTGTCAGCCAAGTATCTTTGCGCTAACAAGAAAAAACTCATTGGCATCATAATAGGGGACAGCTCCTTTAAAAGCTTTATCAGCGAATGTAAAATCATATATCTTTTATATGAGATTTTCCATGCTGATGATTACAAACTGGTTCTTTTAGATAATAAACGGCAGGATAATTATATGGATCTGGCATATGACTTGATTCTTGCTATTAACATAAGTGAAGAACATATTCGTAATATAGGTATAAATACATATTCGCCGATGATTCTATTCGACAGCATGTTTTCTGATAGCCTATTCTTTAAAATTATTAATGATTATCCAAAAGCAGTGGAAAAAGCTAAAGCAACTTTTAATAATGACAAAGAATGTGTAATGATATACAGCATTCGGAACAACAAAGGGATTAACGACTTACTGGAAGGAATTCCTCTTGATAAGATAGCTTTTACAGGATTAAACAGAAAAGAAATTGATGACTTCATTTACTTGAATAAAGAAAAGAATTTTATTGCAATAGGAGATATTGCAGGTTTTATTGCACTATCAACAATATCTTACGAAAATCTGGCTTTGATAACTTTTTCTAACAACATCGCATTTCCTGATACAGTTACTCAAATTGTTTTTGATAATCAGGAATTAAAGAATAACATTAGAAGAATATTTGAAAAGCTTGACGCAAGACAAGCACAAGAGCAAGAACAGCATATATTTTGGATAGAGCCAAACTGATTTAAAATATATATTGACATATTTATCTTTATGTGATATTTTCTATTTGCTTAACCGGTTAATCAAAAAGAAAGAATAGGGCAATGAAACATATAACACAACTAAAACCTACTATTGCCATAACAGCTTCAGAAATGAAGAAGACATATTCTGATGCCTTGAAACATAAAGGAGGTAATGTAACATTTCGTGCATTACCAAAAAGTGATATTACGGAGTATCTTGATCTTTCTTCATATAAATATGATGAAACAGATTTGGACAAGTATACTGACGATCTGCTTTTGGGTCTGTTTTCAATGATGGAGCAAAGAAAGGAAGTCTGTGACAACTATATACCTCAGCTGAATATTAATCTTGGTATAGGTGATTATGCAGCATTCGTAACTGGAGAAGTCTACTTCAAAAAAGATACAAGCTGGTCAGTACCGACAGTACATGATCTTAGGATGTATAAAGATCTTGCTCCTGTTGGAACATCAAAATGGTACAGAAAATATATGTATCTGCTTGAGAGGGTATTGGAAAGGACAAAAGATACTGACATCCCTTTTGCAAGAGGATTTTTTTCACCCCTTGATCTGGCAGAAGCATTACATGGACCTGACATATACATGGACTTTTATGATAACCCGGATGAACTTCATGACTTTTTGGATTACTGTGCACAAGCTACAATAAAATTTGCAGAAGATATTTACAGGCTTATTAGGAAATACAGACAGAATGCTGAGTATGGGACCATGTTTATCGATGGGATCATTAATATGTCAGAAGATATATCCAGCATGATAAGCCCAGAGCTGTATGATGAATTCTGCGCTCCACACACTCAAAAGGTTATAGACCATTTCGGTTGCGGACATATGCACAGCCACAGTTGCGCCATATATCTTGTAAAACATATATGTTCTCTAAAGAATGTAGCTAATCTCTGGCTTGCGACCGATCCTAATCATCCTAGGCCTTTTGACATGCTTGATCAGCTGGTTGAAGATGCTGATGGTACATGCTTAGCAATAGACTGTAAATCATTTAAAGAGATAAAAGACAATATAGATATTTTGAGAAAAGGTAATTTCTCCATATGTCTGCCTGTTGAAACCATTGAAGAGGCAGTATATTTTACAGAACGTTTTAACGAATTGTAAATAGAGGATTGCAATGAGAAAAAAAACAGTCTTGGCACTATTATTAATATCGATTATACTTTCAATAATTTTCAGTAATATTGTGAAAGCTGAACAAGATAAGGTCATAACTGTATGGGGCAGTGAAATAACACGTGAAAATGATGTAATGCGTGAAATTGCTCAAGAGTTCGAAAATGAAACTGGAATTAGAGTATCAGTCATAGATAGAAGGAGCTTATTTGATGCTCCAAGGGATTTGATTAATAATGCCCAGACTAAAGAAAAACCGGACATAGTAATGATACAGCATGCTGATATTGGGGATCTTGCAGTAAATGGCTTTCTGCTTGAGCTGGATTTCGCTGAGGAATTAAAATCAGCATTTCATGAGTCAGCATTCACTTCCTTTGAAGTGAAAGATAAACAGTATGGAATAGGATATTCAGTTGAGACATATGGTTTGGTTTATAACCGCGATGTAATCTCAAGTGAACAGATTACCAACCTTACATGGGATGAGTTTTTTGATTATGCAGTTAATTTCGGAACAGTAATTCATAATGGGAAGCCAATGAAGGCATTCATACTGAATCCAAAGAATATGTATTTCATGTACCCGATTATTAAGAACTATGGCGGGTATTACTATGGTATTGACGAAAATGGTAATTATAACCCATTTGATGTGGGTTTGAATAATGAAGGATCAAAACTATATATCGAAAAGATCAAAAGCCTGATGAACCACGGGCTTGCTGTCAATAGCAGAAACGGGACGGATAATGATGTGTCAGCTGCTTTTGCAAATCAGGAAGCTGCTGTTATAATAAACGGCTTCTGGCAGAATTCATTTTATAAGCAGAAAGGTGTTAATTTCGGTTTTGCTCCCTTACCAATGAATAATGACAAAACAGTCTCTTCACCATATGCGACAGTTAACGGGTTTGTAATTAATGCGCATTCAGATTATCCTGATGAAACAAAAGCTTTTCTGGAATTTATGTGTAAGGATGAGTACCAGCAGATGCTCATTGAAGCAGGCAATAATTATGATAAGAAAGTCGGCAGCCGTTTCCCTGTAAACCTGTCAGTAAGGGAGAGCGAATACATTAAGAGTGAGGAAATGTATGATGTAATGGCTGGAATATGTGAAAGTATTGAACCTGTACCGAATATCCCTGAAGGAGATATCTGGTACAATTACACTGATAAAGCATACCAGTCTATATTTTATGGTGATATAAATGGGAATCCTGTAAATTCAGATGATATGCTGGATGAGCTGTCAACTGCCATACTAAATGATGTAAAAAAAATGAATGTAAAGATTGAAAAGGTTGATATACCTTTTTTAGGGTATTTTTTCATCGGATGCTTCATTGCAGTATGTCTTGCCATTCTGATTATCACTTTTGTAAGGAGAAGGAGGAAGTTCAGCATATCGGCTAACCGAATAATGCTCAAAGCGACGTTTATCTCTTATCTTGTTCTTCTTCCTGTGCTGGTCCTCATAGGTATATTTTATCTTTTCCCGATTGTTCATAATATCTATCTGTCAATGACTGATTACAGCTCATTAAATCTTGTGGACTATGTATTCATAGGCGGATATAATTACAAAACTATATTTATCGAAGGTCTAAGCGGATTTGCTTCAATGTTCGCATGGACTGTAATTTTTGCTTCAAGCGTAATGGTTATAACTTTCTTAACAGGCACCATGCTTGCAACCTTGCTGGAAAAAAGAAAAGCAAAGGTGGCAAAAATATACAAGATGATATTCATACTGCCATGGGTCATACCAAGCGTTATCATGCTCCTTACATGGCAGGGAATATTAGCAACAGATGGCGGAGCTTTGAATAATCTGCTTAATATGTTAGGATTCGGTAAAGTCATGTGGCTGGATAATCCTTATCTTGCAAGATTATGCACGATTTTTGTCGTATCATGGATGGGTACTCCATATTATATGTTCTTGGCTTTAGGGTTTTTAAAATCCATACCTAAGGATTACTATGAAGCTGCAATGATTGAAGGCGCAGGGAAAATAAAAGTGTTTTTCGCAATCACAGTTCCAATAATATTCAGGGCTCTGTTACCTACGCTTATAATGGGATTTATAATGCAGTTTAACAATTTCGGTGTATATCTGCTTACTTCAGGAGGTCCTTTCGGGAGCACTTTAGGAGCTCCTGGAGCTACTGACCTTCTTATTACTTATGTGTACAACCTTGCTTACAATACCAAGAATTACGGTCTTGCGGCAGCATATTCCGTAATAATATTCCTTTTTGTCGCAGCATTTTCACTTATTACGATGAAGATAGGAAATAGCAGATTTAATGAAGGGAAGTGATGGAAGATGCGTAAAAAGAAAATAAGGTTCCGAAATATCGGTATACATGCTATTCTGATTTTTTTAGCACTAATTGTACTTGTTCCATTTGCATATATACTTCTAATATCTTTTGGAAAAGATATACTGGATATAACAGGATATGGTGATACCGGATTTTCTATTGGAAATTACGAACGTCTTTTTTCTGATACTAAATATTTATACTGGCTTGGTAACTCGCTTATCATATCCTTAGTCTCAATGCTAATATCACTTATCATGGTTTCAGTCGCATCGAATGTATTTTCCAAGTTTAAATTTGCTGGAAGAGAAGCATTGTTCCAGACAATTCTTCTTATACAGATATTCCCGCTCACTTTGATGCTTGTTTCACTATTCAAGATATTCGCAGCTTTAGAATTGCTTAACAAGCTATTAGGATTGGTTATAATTGATTCAGTTATTGCATCCGCAGGGCTTATTCTCGTATCAAAAGGGTATTTTGATACTATTCCGTATGAAATTGATGAAGCAGCAATGATAGACGGAGCAAATCGATTTCAGATTCTTGTTCATATTACTCTGCCTTTAGTAAAACCGATTCTCGGAATTGTAGCTATACAAAGTTTTGTGCTTACTTACAATGAGTATGCAATAGCTAGTATGCTAATAACTTCTGGAGCGGAGAAAATGACAGTAGCTGTAGGGCTTCAGAGCCTAATATATGGCCAGTTCCAACAGAACTGGGGAATGTACTGCGCAGGTGCTGCTTTAGCCAGCCTGCCAATATTCATATTATTTTATTCCTTCCAAAAATACTTTATAGGAGGTCTTACGGAAGGAGGAGTTAAACAATGAGAGGTAAATATGAATAAATCTGCAATTTTGCATTCAAACTGCGGGACGTATGCATATGCTGCTGACGAGCATACTTTGTGTATCCGTTTAAGGACAGCCAGAAATGACTGTAAGAGTGTTATTGTGCATTATATGAATGTGTATGATCACTCGAAGAACAGAAAAAAAGCAGATATGGTTAAAATACTGCAAGATGAATATTTTGATTTATATGAAGCGAAAATTTCGTTGATGGCAAGACACTTCAAATACTTTTTTGAACTTGAGAGTGAAAATGAGCATTTTTTCTACACATCAGACGGTTTCATGTACAATTCAGTCATGAATGAAAACAGCTTCTTTTTTCCGGTTATAAACAATGATGAGATTTACAGTCTTCCCAAATGGGCGGAAGGTGCAATGATTTATCAGATTTTTATTGATAGATTTAATAGTTCGTGTGATAAAAGCTTTGTAAATGTTAATTGGAATGATATACCCGAACGCAATCACTTTTTCGGAGGGGATTTTAAGGGAATTAACGATAAACTTGAGTATATACAATCTCTTGGTACTGACATAGTATATCTAAGCCCGGTTTTCAGTTCAGTGACTAATCATAAGTATGATATTGAAGACTACTTATCGATAGATGAGATGTTCGGAGGAAGAGAATGCCTGAGCGAACTTATTCAAAACATACACAAAAAAGGCATGCGGATAGTTCTGGACTGTGTTTTTAACCATATGAGCAGCAACAATAAAATATTTTTAGATGTGGTTGAAAAAGGTCAGGACTCTCAATTCAAAGACTGGTTTTATATTCACAATTATCCTGTAAGGATTGAAAAATGCAATTATGACACTTTTGCAGGATGTGTACCAACAATGCCCAGGATAAATACTTCTAACCAAGAAGTAATCGATTATCTTGTAGGATCAGCAGTGTATTGGACAAAGGAACTTGGTATAGACGGCTGGAGGCTGGATGTTGCTGATGAGGTCTCTGTAAGCTTATGGAGGCAGTTCCGTACTGAAATTTTAAAAGCGAATAGTGAAGCATTAATCATTGGGGAAATATGGAATGATGCATCCAGGTGGATGAATGGCGATCAGATACACACTGTAACTAACTACAAATACAGAAAGTGGCTGTTGGATTTTATTGAGGGCAGAATAGATACAGGGATTTTCTGGAACAAAATTGCTTCAAATAATATGTTATATAAGACTATGTCATACAACTATCTCGTAAATCTTCTCGGGAGCCATGATACCAAAAGAGCAGCTTCTGTTATAGGTAAAGAAAAAGCCATACTTGCCTTGCTTATGACCCTTTCTTATCAGGGAATCGGCCTTATATATTACGGAGATGAGATTGGCCTTTTAGGTGCGGAGGATCCGGACAACAGAAGAACTATGCCGTGGGATGAAATATCTGAAGTTCATATCAGTCAGTACAAGCAATTAGCTTTACTTAAGCAGAAATACTCATGTCTTAAGTCTGGACAAGTAAAACCTGTGCTGGATTACAAAGAAATTATATGTTTTGAAAGAACCACTCCTGATCAGACTATTGAAGTGTATGTGAATTTCTCGGATAAGGATGTAGAAATAAATGACAGAAAACTTCTATTTCATTATCCGGAAACCAGGAAGGTTAACACAAGCATTAATCGTATAAAAGCTATGTCTTTTGCGATTTGCATAAAAAACTAGAAAGGTGGTTATTGAAATGAAGAGAAATATCAGATTGCTTGCCCTTATTATTGGATTATGCATTCTGTCTGTGAGCTTATTTGGATGTTCAAATGAGCCTGAAGAAGAGGCTGAGAAGGTATATTACCTTACCGGAAGCTTTAATGGTTATAATGTCGCAGACGAGGCATACAAAATGCAGAAGGTAAGTGAGGAAAGCATGCTCAAACAAAGCATGCCAGATGCTGAACTTTACTATTTTACAGTAAATGCAGAAAATCTGACTCCAGATTCTGTATATGGTCAGCATTACTACAAAGTGACAGCAGGGAATTGGGATGAAGCATGGGGAACAGAAGTATATGATCTGCAGCCTGCAGCAGTATATTATGATGCTGATGGAAATCCGACAGGATTAGGATCGATATTTATATCTGGTGATTACAAAGGAGAACTGACAGTAGTGTTTGATGCAAAAACAAAGAAGATATATGATAACACTATGGCAAAGTCGTTTGAACCAAGGATATATGGCGATT
>JAAYBX010000162.1 GCA_012729955.1 Clostridiaceae bacterium | reverse complement strand
TTTGTTATCCAGTACATTCTGTATTGCCGTATACTGCCAGTACATAGGAAGAAGGTAGTACAAAAAGTGCCATTTGTCAGGAACGAATACTGATGATATCCCTATTATCATAGATAAAGGCATTAAAAGCTTCATAACTCCTACTGCCGATACCTGGTTTTCTGCCATTGCAGGAGTTATGAAAGTTATAAATCCTGTAAAGAAAGTACTGAAAAGTGTCACAAGCAAAAGCATCAGAAGCATCTCGGTTTTCCCCATAATTAATGCGGCTATTGCTACACTGAGTAATGCGTAAATTGTTGCAGATATGAGTTTCTGAGCAACAAATCCCCACAAGCCTATTGGGCTTATCGAATACGCATGTATTACTTTGGTCTCTCTTTCAGCCACTCCGTTAAGACCCATTAAAGATCCGCCTATAAACATAGCTAATAGTATCACGCTTACAATAGCAATATCATAAGCCATTGGAGTCTTTGAAACAACTTCTTCGTTGACATACCCTACAGGATCCTGTGCAAGAGCTTTTGATACAAGATACGACATGCCCTGATCAAAACCCTGTTCTTCATTACCTTCAGTGAGTATATATATCTTGCCGTCCTTACTGTATACGCCAGCTACCGAATCCATACCTTTTATTCGTTTTTCAAGACTTAGAAAGTCATCAACATATTCAACATCACCGACCGCTTCTAATCTTGTCTGCTGCTCATTTGTAAGACTGTTATCTGTTACGAAAGCAGCTGATGTCCCACTAATTTGTCCGAATATAGCCAGCATTATCACTGATAGAAGAGCCGGCGCTCCTAAAAGAGCTATAGATATGCCATCTCGGGTTATTATCTTGAATTCCCTGCATATATTTATCCATAAGCCTTTCATGCGTTCCTGCCTCCTCTTTTAAGATAAAATATCCTTATAAACTGATAAGTGATAAGATATGCCGCTATAAGCCATATACCCATTGATAATATAACTGGCAGAATCTCTCCTGGCTGTTTGAAAAGTATCTTCTCTAATTCAAACAGTATGTAATATGAAGGTGTTAATTTTATCCAGTTAGGAGAGTATGAAGGCATCATGTAGCTCATGACAGGCATCATATTCACCATCAATATTATTGCTATTGAGAAGAACCATTCTCCCAGTGTCTTGAAGAATACTGAAAATGCCATTCCAAGCAGTATAAAAATGCAGGATCCAAAGAAGGAGATAGCTATAAGGCTTAAAAAGTTATAGTTAAATCCTACACATGTTATTGCCATCAGCAAAGCATAGACCGTTCCTATAAACGCTAAAAGTGTAGTCTTAGAAAGTATATACAGATTCACACTGATTGGTGAGATTCTAAGAGCAAGCAGAGTACTTTCCTCTTTTTCAGCCAGCATCAAAGCTCCTACAAGTATTAAGCCTACTATAAGGGCTTCAAAAGCTATAAATACGGGAACCATTCTCTGGTTAAAAGGAATTGGCTGCTGGTCTTCATAAAGTTTTAGCGATTCAACCTGTGTAAACCCCTTAGAAAAGACCATGACTGCTATCGCATTTATATTCCTGTCTGATATGCCGTTATGGACTATCACAGGCGTATTATCTTCATTAAGGTATATTCCTATACCTCCTTCATCAACTGCATCATACAGAAGCTCCATAGAACTAACTTCATTGAACCCATATTCACTCATCCCGAATGTGACAAGCTCATGTTCTTCCACCTGCATATCTTTTGGCAGAAGAAAAAGTGTCACAACAATTATCAAAACAAGCGTAATGGATATCACTATGAAAAGCGAATTCTTAAGAAGCCTTTTAAGGTCCAGCATCCAAAGAGAAAAAAAGCCTTTCATTAAATCAGCTCCTTTCCGGTAACTTTAATGAATATATCTTCAAGTGTAGCTTCAGAAGTATGCATTTTCAACACCTCATGATTCATAAGAAAATCACTTATTTTTTCTTTATCCTCAAGAGGTATTATCGAACTCTTTTCCTTGTTATTATCCAAATAATCTATCTTAACCTGCTTAGTTCCATATTTCAGCTTTAATGCATTAGGTGAATCAATGGCTTCTACCTTGCCTTCAGATATGAATGCAACTGTGTCACACAATCTGTCAGCAAGCTCCATATTATGCGTAGTCAGAATAATTGTGGCTCCACGTTTCTTTTGCTCAAGTATAATCTTTTGAATCATTAATGAATTTGAAGGGTCAAGCCCGTTAGTTGGTTCATCTAGGAACATAAATTTAGGATTATTTATTAGAGAACGTACAAAAGTAAGCCTTTGTTTCATACCTTTAGAATATTCTCCGCTTTTTTTGTTCGCATCCTCTTTTAACCCAACACTTTCAAGAAGCATCATTGGATCTAAGGTATCTACTGAATACAGCGCAGCGTAATACTTTAAATTTTCATAACCAGTAAGCGTTTTATAGACATTCGGATGCTCAAAAGAAACTCCTATACTGTTAAAGAAATCCTTTTTCTGCTCCTTAATGGAAACACCATCATACAAAACATCTCCTTTTTGAATTTTCAGAATACCTGTCATAATATTCTGCATCGTAGATTTCCCTGCTCCTGAAGGTCCTAAAAATCCGAATATTTCTCCTTTGTTCATTTTAAAGGATATGTCGGATACCGCATAATTCCCTTTGTTTGAATAATCATGATAAACATTCTTTACATCAATCATGTTATACCCCTTTCTTTGCCAACCTACTAAACATAGATGTTTAGCACATTTGACCGTTCGGTCTTTTGTGACCGTTCGATCAGTTATGACCGCTTTGTCATTTTTGACCGGTTGGTCAAGAACATAGTACCACTACTTGACCAGTTGGTCAATAGGTAAAGTAATTTTTTATAGTTTGCTACAATTACTTATTTAATAGCCACTCTATTAAATTAATATGTAGAATTCCATTGTAATTTGCATTTGGAATAATATCATCAAGAGTTAGCAGGTATTTTGGGTGATTATCAGATATTTTCATTAGAGGACTAA
>JAAYBX010000161.1 GCA_012729955.1 Clostridiaceae bacterium | reverse complement strand
TCATACATATGCACTGTACACAATGTCTCTTTTAATTGTAGTAATAACAAGCGGTATTATATATCTGGTATATCCGACAACTTTCATACGACCTGAACCCCAAGGAAATAATTTATCCACAAAGATCGTAAAGCTCGTTTATTCCAATGACAGCAAGATACTGAGCTGCATGCCCTCTTTGCACTGTTCCTTATCCATACTTTTCATTCTTGCAGCACTTACTGCTAAAAACTTGCCCTTAACTATAAAATTACCGGTAATTATACTTTCATTCTTAATAATCCTGTCTACAGTCATGGTAAAACAGCATGTACTTATCGATGTTATTACCGCTATACCATTAGCTCTCATAAGCTGGTATATTGCTGTAGCAATTGGTGCTGATACATATCTTATACTCTTTAACTTCATTCAGTAATATTTATTTACATTGTTTTATTGTAATTCAAGGCATAAAATATATAGTGAGGTGAAAAATCATGAAAACAGCAATAATATATTATTCATATGGCGGAAAAACAAGGAAATATTGCGAGAATATGGCAAAAGAACTGTCCGCTGACATCTATGAAGTACAGACACTTAAGAGAAAGAGTTTTATTAGCAATCTCTTCACTGAATGCCCGAAAGCCCTTCAGCAGAAACCAACGAAAGTTAAAGATATTACTTTTGATTTGTCCAGTTATGACAAAATTGTACTTGCTGCTCCAATGTGGGCGGGATTTCCTGCACCTGCCTTCAATAATATTGCAGCAATGCTGCCAAAAGGCAAGGAAGTGGAAATTATTATAGTTTCAGGAAGTGGTGAGACAAAACCTGAAAACAAGGCAAAAGTTCTGTCTCTTGTAGAGAATACAGGGTCAAAAGTCACAAAATACACTGATGTTAGTAATCTGACTATTAAATAGGGCAGGTTAACACATAATAATGAAAAAGACACTTTGGTTTGTGTCTTTTTTACTGTCTTAGCCTATCTCATTCATAAACTGCACATTGTTTATATTAGCAATATCAGATGCTACAATCTCAGCTTCTGTCTCTGCTCCTTTTGGAACAGGTATCCTACATGTATGAGGTTGAGGCCCGTATCTCTGCCATATGAAAAAGTTAACTGTTATTGTATAGTTGTCTTCACGGTCTTTCGTGAACTGAACAGATGTAATCCTTGTCATAGGAGCTTTCCATTGAACATATTCACCCATTACCCATGCGCTGTATGGTCCTACAAATACTTCCGGAACTGCTTGTTTCATTTTGCGATAACGTGCTCCAGGGGCCAGAAGAGCCACTAATGATATTAATGCAAGTATACCGAGCATTAATAATATAAAAAACATAGCATCCTCAATATCATCAAATCCGAATATAGCGAACAGTCCTCCGATTACTATAAAAAATGCTGCTATTATTAGAAGCATCACCTTGTTTTGGGATTTTCTTTGAACTAATTCTTCTTCAGCTTTCTGCAGTCTTTCGTTTTCCTCAAATCCCCAATGTGCTAATAGGTCAATACCCCTGAACATCCCATCAAGCCTCTTTGCCTGGCTGATGAACATAAAGAAACAAATCAGGAAGGTAACAAATAATATAGCTCCAAC
>JAAYBX010000160.1 GCA_012729955.1 Clostridiaceae bacterium | reverse complement strand
CTACATAGCCAACGATACTGTGGTGTAAATAATTGTATAAATAATCTCCTTGTTTATATGTTGGTAACGGACTGAGCGCACTGACACCCAGAGGCTGTATACACATACACAACACTATACTCATTAGCATCATATATATGATATAAAACCTGAATCTGCCATATTGTTTTCTGGAAGATAAGTCTTTCATCTTAATATGCCTCCTATATAAATCAGCTGTTTACTTGGTATTAATATTATATCTGTAACATTATCATATAATATCTTCCATAATTTTACAATATTAACAGTGAACAAAATTATCAATATATTTTTGTATAAAACAAACAATGTAAGTGCGTTCTAATTATAATTTAAAATAAAGAATAAGCTGCACTAATAAGTAAGTGCAGCATTAAATAACACAGTTAATTTTATAAATCAATCAGTAGTGATCACAAAATTATAGCTTCCATATTTTATGTATGCATTTCCAGCTTCATCAAAAGCAAGTTTTACTCTCTGTCCGCTCTGCGCTGTTTCTTCATATATGATTCCGACTTTCACTATTTCTCCTTTTGTAAGGTCGACTACCTTTATCACTGTTTTAATATATCTCTGATCATCCGATACGATATATACATAGTTATCTCCACGATCCGAACTGTTCTCCTTCCATAACTTATATACCAAATACTTATTGTCTTTGCTTACGATGAATTCAGTGCGGCTGAATATATTATCAGTGATTTGTTCCATTTTACCGGCAACTTCACCAAAGGACTATCATTGTTACTGGTAACTCCCTGCATCACTTCCATTCTTTGCGGTATACCATTTATATTTATCTGATTATCTGCTTCAGAACCTGTAAGCAATGCAAATCCGATAACAGTCATTAGTATAAATACTATTGTAAAATAAAGCATAAACTTCTTCTTTTTCATAATAATCCTCCAATTATTTTTGTATGAAAAATATTAAATATAACTTCTGTACCATCAATTTACCCCTGTTAATATAGTATGTCAAGTTTGTTCATAAAAAGTTTACAATTACAGTAAATTTTTTGAACTATTGAAATACTTTTATCTCTACACTATATATAACGTAAAAAAGGGGTACAGGGGGGACAGATTTATGAAAATATTTTTAAATTCACTTCTTTTTTTTATATATTAATACATATATTCATATATTCACATAAGATTTCTATTTATGTTTTAATTATCTTTCCTATCCTTGTATAATGGATGAAGTAGCAGTAACAAGGAGGATAAGATGATATTCAACCTTTCAAGACCAAAATCCATGCTTCCAAGCTCATACTTCTGGACATGGGATCAGTCTACAAACTGGGTTTTAGATGATCCTGGTATTGTGAATTTCGGCAGCTGGAATAAATACTTAAAAAAGCCTGAAACATATGTGGAAGACTATAGACGGCTTACTGATATGGCTTTGAGTCTTGATATTAAGGGCATTGTTATATGGGGATTTTTGAGAGACTCGCATGGTGGTATTGAATATGCTAAAAAAGTCGCTTCCTATGCGAAATCCAAAGGTGTGTCAATTATGCCAGGAGTAGGCACTACCCATTATGGAGGCGTTTACCATCAGGGAGATAATAAATACAATATAAATACATTCTTAAATGCAAATCCTGAATGCGGGGCTGTAGTATCCAAAGAACCAGGAGCAAAAAGAGCATTACATGCAGTATGCCCAAGCAATCCTCTGTTTAAAGAATGGATAAGTGAAGGAGTCAATTGGTTGTTTAGAGAGTTTGACATTGGAGGATGTAATTTCGAGAACGGTGATTTCTTTTCCTGTTACTGCGACAAATGCCAGGCGCAGAAAGAGAACTGGCCGAAGTCAGACCCGAACTTTTTCAGATATCAGGCAATGTGTTACCAATCTGCTCTTGATACAGCAAAAAGTATTTTTGAAAGCAATAATGATCTGTTAATAACATGGGCTACTTACTGCGGATTCATACCAGAGAAATTAGCTGTAGAAAAAGATAAACCAGAAAGCTTTGTAACGAAGATGGGGACCAGTAGACCTGAGATGTTCAACAGGTTAAGTTATGAGGGAATAGCACAATGGACTCTGACTAGAATGGTACGAGAAAAGGAAATATCACTGATGGATTTTCTTGATAATGGAACTCCTGATATTATCTATGACAATCCTTCATGGTTAAAGGGCATTACTCCTCCTTCAAAAAGAAGCACAGGTTTTGTACATCAGGGAAGCCAGTGGGATTATTCGCCATGGGAGAGCAAATCCACAAGATACAGCCTCATACTCGGCAGAATAAAAGAAGCCTGCTTAAGAGCATATGAATCAGGT
>JAAYBX010000159.1 GCA_012729955.1 Clostridiaceae bacterium | reverse complement strand
TAAGCAAGTACTGTAAAGAAGAAGCCGATGATATAAAAACAAAAATAGATGAAGTAGTTCCTCTGTATGATATAGAAACGGAAATTCGCAGATGCATCCTTTCAGAAGATGAAATTGCAGATGATGCTTCATCTGAGCTCATGCATATAAGAAAAAGTATTTTCAAAAATCAAGATGCGATTAAAGATAAGCTTCTATCTTTTACCAGAGGTGAAAAATATAGAAAATATCTTCAGGATAACATAATTACAATGCGTCAGGACAGATATGTTATTCCAGTGAAAAATGAATACAGAAATGAAGTGAAAGGTGTCATTCATGACACTTCACAGACAGGTTCAACGCTGTTCATAGAACCTATTGAGATAGTAAATCTAAATAATAAGATAAGAGAACTGCTTACTGAGGAAAAAAAAGAGATTGAAAGGATTTTAAGAAAGCTCTCTGAACAATGCTCAGTATATAAAGATGAAATTTTAAATAATTTCAATGTGTGCCGCTATTTGGACGTCGCATTTGCAAAAGCTGCATATGCACTGACTTATAAAGGGATTATTCCAAGTATAAACATAGATAATAAGATTAATCTTGTAAATGCAAAGCACCCATTAATAGCAAATGATATAGTTGTGCCAATAGATTTCAAAATAGGTGATGATTACAGGATACTTGTAATTACAGGTCCTAATACTGGTGGCAAAACTGTTACACTAAAAACAGTAGGATTATTAACCGCAATGGCACATGCCGGATTAGCGATTCCGGCTAATGATGGAAGTGAAATATGCATTTTTGATAACATATATGTTGATATCGGTGATGAACAAAGTATAGAGCAGAATCTAAGCACATTTTCATCCCATATGACAAATATAATTAAAATACTTGATGAAGCTGATTCTAAAAGCCTGGTACTTTTAGATGAGCTTGGAGCAGGTACAGATCCAGTAGAAGGATCTGCTTTGGCTTTAGCTATAATAGAAACATTAAAAGAAAAGAATATTACAACAGTCGCAACTACTCATTATACAGAATTAAAAACATATGCTTCTGTAACAGAAAATGTAGAAAATGCAAGCTGTGAATTTGATGTAAAAACACTAAAACCCACATACAGGCTTCTGATTGGAATACCAGGTAAAAGCAATGCTCTATACATTTCGAAAAGATTGGGTTTAAGCGAAGAAATAATAAAAAAAGCAAACAATTCCATAGACAATAAAAACAGCGATTATGAAAACATAATCCTCGCTCTTGAGAAAAATCGTCAGAAGATGGAGAAAGAACGTATTAAAGCAAGTGAATATAAAAATCAGATTGAAGGTATAAAGAAAGAACTGGAAATTGAGAGAGCTAATATAGAAAAGGAAAAAAGTAAAATTATTGAAAAAGCCAATAAGGAAGCCAGAAAGTTAATAGACAAAGCCTTGAATAAGGCAGAAGAACTCGTTAACGAAATCGATAACCTAAAGAAAAACAATATTTCTGTGAATGCAAAAATTGAAGCAGATTTCAAGGCTGCTGTTCGTGAGACACGACAGCTGTTTGATATAAATGAGACAGTTGAAGATACTGAACAGGAAAATAATATTGAAGATATTAGAAGCGGTGATGCAGTTATGTTGAAGAATTTAAAACAAAAAGCTGATGTGTTAACTAATCCCGATAAAAATGGAGATATGATAGTTCAAGCTGGAATTATTAAAATGACAGTGAATATAAAGGATATTTTTAAGATAAATGAGCAGAAAGCAATAAATGACCGCCTCAAAACAAATATAATTAAAAGCTCAGGACCTGCTAAAATGGAAATAGATATACGGGGAAATACAATATATGAGGCAGAATCAAAACTAGATAAATTTATTGAGCAAGGATATTTTTCAGGATTACATGAATTATCAGTAATACATGGTAAAGGTACAGGTGCATTACGAAAAGGAGTCCATGATTATTTAAAATCGCATCCTTACATCAAATCATTCAGATTAGGAGCATATGGTGAGGGAGAATCAGGAGTCACAGTTGTTTTTATGAAAGAGAAAAATCTAAATAAATGATTAAATGTAGGAAAATTATATAGTATGCAATAAGTGGTTTTTATTAAACCGAAAATATTTGCAATCTAAGAAGATTCTTTTGACACAATAAGAAGAATGAGATAAAATAAGTAAGGATAAGCTCAGTTTATCTAAATAAATAAGCAAAGGAAGTGAACGGTATTGGAAGCGCCCTTATCAGACAGTACAGGCCATGAACGAAATTTAATAACGTTAGGTTAAAGGGCGAATCAGTCATGTTGTAACCCTTTAACAGAAAGGAATAAACATGATTGATACAATATTAGAATTGCTTGTTCAAAAAAACTATAAGAAACTCAAGGAATTTCTTTCTGAAGAGAACCCTGCAGATATTGCAGAAATTATTTCTGAACTAGATGAGAATGATGCCATATTAGTATTCAGACTTCTAAACAAAGATATGGGAGCTGAAGTTTTCGCTTATATGGATAAAGATACACATATAGGTATTCTTGAGAATATTAATGAAGAAGAAATAACTTATCTTATGAATAATCTATTCATGGATGACACAGTTGACATACTTAGCGAACTTCCTGCAAATTATGTTACCAGAGTATTGCAGAATGTGTCAGAAGCACGTAGAAAGCTTATTAATCACTTTTTGCAATACCCTGATGATACAGCAGGCTCCATTATGACAATCGAGTATATGGACCTTAAAAAGGATATGACAGTCAAAGAGGCTATTGAAAGAGTTAAGAAATATGCAGTAAAAAAGGAAACTGTAAATAACTGTTATGTTATCGATGATAAAAGAATGATGTTAGGAGAGGTTACATTGAAGGACTTGATTCTTGCAGCTGATGATGATCTTATAAGTAACATAATGAACGATGATGTCATAAAAGCTAATACATTAACTCCTACAGATGAAATTTCGATTATGTTTACTAAATATGATATATTGAGTCTGCCAATTGTAGATACGGAAAACCGCCTTGTAGGAATTATTACTGTAGATGACGTAATGGAATTAATCGAGGAAGAGACTTCGGATGAAATGGGAAGAATGACTGGTGCTTCTCCTCTAGAGAATCCATACATGAAGACTGGGGTTTTCTCTCTTGCAAAAAGCAGAATTATATGGCTTTTAGTGTTAATGATAGGAGCAACTATATCACAGCTTATAATCGGTAAATATGAAGATTTCCTAACTACTTATGTTGTTTTAGCTGGATTTTTGCCTATGTTAATGGATACTTCAGGAAATACAGGAGCTCAGACAACTACAATGATTGTAAGAGGTCTGGGTATTAACGAGATTAAATTCAGTGATATGCCAAAAGTTATTTTTAAGGAACTCAGAGTTTCATTTATTATTGGAGTAACATTGGCTTTAGCTAATTTCTTTAAACTTTGGCTTCTTCAAGGAATTAGTCCGGTAATATCCGCAGCTGTGTCATTAACACTCATTTGCACTATATCAATAGCTATGGCTGCAGGTTCTTCCTTACCATTCATTGCAAAGAAATTTAAACTTGATCCTGCTGTCGCAGTATCACCTATGATTACCACAATTGTGGATGCATTTGCTGTTTTACTGTATTTTTCCATTGCAAAAGCATTACTTGGAATTTAGAAAGAGGCTTATATGAAAGTAATACTGACTGATATTAAGACAGTAACAAAAAACGATCTGGATTTATCCGTATTTGAAAAATTCGGAGATGTCACAATGTATGATCTTACTGCATATGATGAAATAGCAGTTAGAATAAAATATGCTGATGCAGTAATATGCAACAAAACAAAACTTGATGCTAATGTACTTAAGGAAGCTAAAAATCTTAAATATATAGGCCTTTTTGCAACAGGATATAACAATATTGACATTGAATATGCAAGAAAAAGTAATATTACTGTATGTAATGCAGGTAGTTATTCTACAAATGCAGTGGCACAACAGACATTTGCATATATATTGAATCACTTCTCAAAACTTATGGATTATACAAATTACGTTGCAGCAGGGAAGTGGAAGAATAGTGTGACATTCTCACCTTTTGAGTTTCCTACTTTTGAGCTTTACGGTAAGAATATAGGCATCATCGGTTATGGCAGTATCGGAAAAAGAGTTGCCAGTATTGCAAATGCATTCAATATGAATGTCTATGTATACAGTCGGACGGTATATAATGATAGTACTGTTAAATTTGTATCATTAGACCATTTATTGTCAATTTCTGATATAGTAACAGTACATTGTCCGTTAAATGAAGCTTCATATCATATGTTCAATAAGGATGCTTTTGCCAAGATGAAATGTAATGCTTTGTTTATAAATACAGCCAGAGGTGGAATTGTTGATGAACTTGCATTAAAAGAAGCTTTAGATAATGGGATCATCAAAGCAGCAGCTATAGATGTATTGACGACTGAACCGATGACAGATGACTGTGTGTTACATAATGTCAGGAATCTTATAATAACGCCTCATACAGCATGGATTCCGCTTGAGACAAGACAAAGATTATTAGGAATTGTAATTGACAATCTGGATAATTTTATAAGTGGTAATCCAACACATGTAGTCAGTTAATAGAATAAGCAGTAATAAGTCGTATTGTAAAAATCGTTTAAAAGTAATTGGATGAACAGAGTTACATAATAAGCAGAATAGAATAATCTACAATCATAAATTCAAATAGAACATATTCTAAAATATATTTATTTTTTTGTTACAGAAGATTTTGATGCAATGATTTATTCTAATGTATATAGTACTATTGAACAGGATAGATTAAGAATAATAATAAGTATAAGAATAATAATAAGAATAAAAATAAAATTATTAAATTCTAAAAATATTAAGTGAAACAAATAGAAGCCAGTAAAATAATAGAAACCTTGGTTACCAATCAATTTAAAGGAAAAACAAGTATAAACACGGAAAAAGAGCTATATTAGACAAAAGTACTTATTCGCACTTCTCTATATTAGACAAAATATTGATTATGTCTAATCATTAAATAAAGAATATATATTACTTTTCTGCCCTTTTACAGCATTTAATGATAATTTAAATCACACCGTAATTAAAGTCTGTGATATATTAAATTCTTCTAGTTCTATTGAAATCTATTATGGAATTATATGCGCTGTAATATGTTGTATTGAATTCTACAATATTCCCAGTTCTTGCATACAGAAATGTCTCAATTTTAAATAATGGCGCATTTTCCTGAAGCTTCATAAGTTTTGACATATCAGAATCGGCGTTAATCATTTTTATTGATGATTTTGCGCTTGTCGGATCTAGAGGATACTTCCCTACTAGAAGATCAATAGAATTGACATTCTTAAACATGAGTTCTGCTGCATTTGGAAAATAGTTTAATGGAAGTATAGATACAGAAAAAGCTATATTACCGTTTGTTTCTGTTATGTATGTTATTTTAGAATAGTCCTCATGATAATTAGATTTAAAATCAGTACTGAACTTTCTATTTAATTCAAGTGTGCCATTAATTGTTGTAGATTCAATGATTTTTCTATTTGATGTATTAATTGTATCTAATATGCAATGAATAAATCCTTTTGTGTAGTCATAATTTGTTTTATTAACAAAATCTGCGACAAAAGTGCCTTTACCCTTAATTTTTATTAAATAGCCTATTTTCGCTAGTTCACCTATTGCTTGACGTACAGTCGGTCTTGAGAGACTATATGAAGCAGCGAGTTCATTCTCAGATGGTATTGCTTCACCTGGAGCATATTTACCATTGATAACTGCTTTTATGAGTTCTTCCTTGAGCTGATAATATAATGGAGTGGAACTGTATTTATTTATCATGGCAATCACCTGTCCTTACAAGATGAGCTTATAATATCATACATTTAAAACAACTTCAATATCTGCAAAATAATAATTAATGAATAAATCCTGCAACGATTTAATGAAATTCTCTGTCTGATACGCAGATCGGCCTATATATAATGACGGATCAGTTATTTTTGCAAGATCGTCTCTAGATATATAAAAATCACAATCACTGGCTATTAATTCTAATAGATTATTTTCCAGTCCTTCATTCTTTACTCTGTTAGATGCTGTAATAGAATATTGACGTATTTTTTCGTGTAATTTCTGTCTATCTCCTCCCCTTTTCACGCTTTCCATAAGAATATTTTCTGTGGCAATAAAAGGAATTTCTTCTTTGATATGCTTATATATAACATTTTCATTTACAACAATATTATTTGAAATATTTATAAGTATATCTAGCATGCCATCTGCAGCTAAAAAACCTTCTGCTATAGATAAACGCCTGTTTGCAGAATCATCAAGTGTTCTTTCTAGCCATTGTACTGAAGCTGTTATTTCTGGATTATGAGCGTTTGTAATGATATATCTGGCTAGAGAGCAGACTCTTTCGCTCCTCATCGGATTACGCTTATATGCCATTGCAGAGGATCCTACCTGGGATTTCTCAAATGGTTCTTCAATTTCCTTTAAACCCTGTAAAAGTCTTATATCTGTACACATTTTATGAGAAGATTGCGCTATAGATGATAAGCACTGCAGTACCCGAGTATCAGTTTTTCTTGTATAAGTTTGTCCTGTTACTGGAAACGCTTTCTCGAATCCGAAATCAGTGCATACTAATTTTTCGAGGATATCAACTTTTTCCTGATCATCATCAAAAAGCGACATGAAACTGGCTTGTGTTCCTGTTGTTCCTTTTACTCCTCTAAGCATTAATGAGTCGTATGTAAACTGAAGCTGTTCGAAATCCATATACAAATCTTGAATCCATAAACAGGCTCTTTTACCTACTGTAACAAGTTGAGCAGGTTGAAAATGAGTAAAACCCAATGTTGGAAGATTTTTGTATTTAATAGCAAAGTCAGAAAGGTTTTTTATTACTGCAACAAGCTTGTTTCTTATCAGACCTAATGCATTTTTCATTATTATTATATCGGTATTATCTGTAACAAAACAGGAAGTTGCGCCAAGATGGATGATAGGGCTAGCTTTAGGGCATAATAACCCATATGCTTTTATATGGCTCATTACATCATGACGTATCTGTTTCTCGAATGTTCGGACCTGGTTATAGTCAATATTGTCTTTATTTTCAATTAGCTCATCTATCTGCTGTTGTGTGATATTTAATCCCAGTTTCATCTGCGCCTTTGCTAAAGATATCCAAAGCAGTCTCCATGTCTTGTATCTATTATCATCAGAAAACAGATATTGCATCTTCTCTGAACTGTACCTCTGTGAAAAAGGGCTTGAATATTTATCTGTCATATCATTACCTCACTTTTGTACTAACTTCTCCAATATTGCTAATTTTACACAGCATACTAATAAGTTTATTGCTTTTTCCAGTTCATCTATTTCCGGAAATGTGGGAGCTATACGAATATTACTGTCTTTAGGATCTTTACCGTATGGATATGTATCTCCAACATTCGTTATAATAAGTCCTGCTTCTTTACATAATTCATAAGTTTTTTTAGCACAGTTTTCCATAGTATAAAGGGATATGAAATATCCTCCTTCAGGCCGTGTGTAGTGCAGATATTCCTTGTAATCGGTTAACTCACGATCCAAAATATCTAAAACCATCTTGAACTTTGGCCTGTTGAATTCTGATAAATTTTCCATATGGAGCTCAACATCCTCTTTTGTTTTAAATACTATCGCATGTCGAAGCATATTCATTTTATCGTAACAAATTATTTTATATTTAAAATGGTCCTGTATATGCTTTATATTATTCTTTGATGAAGCAATTAATGATACTCCTGCGCCTGGAAAAGAAATTTTACTTGTTGAAGAAAACTGATATACTCTGTCAGGGTTTCCATATTCTTCGCATAATTTTATGATATTTGCGATACGGTTTATCTTTTTTGGAACTAAGTGATGAGTGAAATATGCATTATCCCAGAATATTCTGAAATCTTTTGCTGCTGTATGCATTTTTGATAATCTGATTACAGTATCATCAGAATAAACATAACCGTCTGGATTGCTGTATAAAGGTGTACACCATATGCCTTTAATTGACGGATCTGAACCTGCTAATGATTCTACCATGTCCATATCTGGCCCATTTGGATAAATAGGTATGTTAATCATCTCAAATCCAAGATGTTCAGTCATCATGAAATGTCTGTCATAACCAGGAGTCGGGCATAAAAATTTAATTTTACCAGCTTTATTCCAAGGGGTTTCACTTTGAGGATTGCCAAACATAAGATTAATTGTTAACATGTCATACATAAGGCTTAAGCTTGAATTACCACCTATTATTATATTTTCTGAGGAAATATCAAGCAAACTACCAAAAAGTGTTCTTAATTCGGTTATGCCAAGTAAAAGTCCGTAATTACCAAGGTCTTGCTTGTCATCTCCTACTCTGTGTTCATACAGGTCATATTCATTTTCTGCCTTTTTAAAAACTGCAGATACATAATCAATCTGTTTTTTACTTGGTTTCCCTCTGGATATATCCATCTTTAACTGATTATTTTTAAATTCCTCATATTTAGCTTTTTCTGATGCATACTGTTTTATATAATCCATGTTAAATATCCTTTTCAATATTTTCGGCTAATTATACCATATCTAGACGAAATTTTTTACAAAAGTTTTTCGATGTATCGGACATATCCCATATTTTTTTATTGCATTAATATGTTCCTGAGTGCCATATCCTTTATTATTTCCAAAACCATACTGTGGATATATCCGGTCATATTCATCCATCATACGATCACGTGTTACTTTTGCTATTATAGATGCTGCTGCGATAGAAATTGATAAAGAGTCACCATGTACAATAGCTGTCTGGTTCATCTGCAGACCATCAACTAGAAAAGCATCTGTCAGTACATGGTCAGGAATCGATTCAAGTTTTTCAATAGACCTTTTCATAGCGAGTTTGTCTGCATTTGCTATATTAATATCATCTATTTGCTTATTTGTTATGGTGTGAATGCTTGCAGCAACACAATTCTTCAGAATTGTATCAAATAATTTATTCCTTTTGTCAGCTGTGAGTTTTTTAGAATCATTTATACCAAAAAATAAATCATTATTCTTAAGTATTACTGCTCCAGCAACGATTGGTCCGGCAAGTGGTCCCCTGCCTGCTTCATCTGTACCAGCTATTAATGAGTTACCAGTATTATGGAGGAAATTCTCATATTTTCGTAATTTAAGGAGTCGTTCGTTTTCTGCGTTTATAAGGTCCATGCATTTAGTATAGAATTTCTGGTCAGAATATTCTGAAAGGATAATCTTGCAGTCATTTATAGAGTTAGCAAAGAATATGTCTTTTAATTCCCTAAAAGTCATTTGGTTCCTCCAATGATATCTTGCCTATCCTGCCGCTTCTAAATTCATCAAGAATTATTGTAGAAGCTTTAAGAATGTCCGGTTCACCTTTTGATTTAAAGAATTTCCTGTTTTCACAAATATTTAGCAGAATATCATGCGGTTCCTCTTTTATGCTTCCAATACAATATCTTTCTTTCAGATTGTCCGGATATCTTTTGGATAAAAACTCTATTAACTTCCTGCATAGCTGTTCTATATCAAGAATATCATCATTAATAGCCTGTGTGAAAGCAAGATTCATTGCGACAAGATCATCATTGAATTTTGGCCACAATACTCCGGGAGTGTCAAGTAAATGAATATTAGTGTTAATTTTTATCCATTGTCTGTCTTTTGTAACTCCAGGTTTATCTCCTGTTCTTGCAGGAGCTGAGCCAGTAAGTTTATTTATAAAAGTGGACTTACCTGAATTGGGTATTCCGCAGACCATTATCTTTACAGGTCTTCTCAGCATTCCTTTTAATCTGTCTTTTTCAAACTTTTTTTCCATAATTTTGTTAACAGCAGTTAGAAAATTTTTAATCCCTGTACCTGATTTGCTATTAACCAGAATTATAGGAGTGTCAATTGATGCGTAATAGTTCTGCCATTTTTCGGTGGTATTCGGATCTGCGAGGTCAGCTTTATTCAATATGATGATCTGCATCTTGTTCTTGAACAACTCTTTAAAATCAGGATTTCTGCTTGAATACGGTATTCTTGCGTCTAAAACCTCTACTACAAGATCAACCAGTTTCAAATTTTCGTTTATCATTCTTTTAGCTTTCGCCATATGTCCGGGATACCAATTAATATTCATTACTAATTTCTCACTTAATTTTATTCATTGTTATATTATACCTCATTATAGGTAATTATAAAAAAAACGGGAGCCAGTCCCGTGTTTTTTACTTTGTTATAAGTTTTTCTCTAACTTTAGCTGCTTTTCCGACTCTGTCTCTCAAATAGTAAAGTTTAGCTCTTCTGACCTGACCTCTTCTAATAACTTCGATTGAATCGATTTTTTGGGAATTTAAAGGAATTATCCTCTCTACTCCTACACCATATGATATTCTTCTTACATTAATTGTTTCTGTAAGCCCTTTGCCTTTTCTAGCTATAAGGGTACCCTCATATGACTGTATTCTTTCCCTGTTTCCTTCTTTAACCTTGAGGTTGACTTTAAGGAAATCACCTATTTGAAGATCTGGCAAGTCTGTTCTAATCATGCTCTGCTCGATTGATTTGACTAAATCCATATTTCTAATCCTCCCTTCATCTTAGCGTTCATATATCAATTTGATACAGTGGACCGCCTTTTACGAACCTGCGATATTGTATCACAGGTTTTTAAATATGTAAATAAATATTTTTACAGCTAATTAAGTGAACCAATTTTTGTTAAAGGCCATGTTCTGAATACGACTTTGCCTATAATGGATTCGACAGGTATAGCTCCTATGGATCTGCTGTCTCTGCTGACAAGCCTGTTATCACCTAATACGAAAACATGACCATCGGGAACAACATAGGGCATATCGATAAGTCTTTCGAAAGTTGCATAATAGTCTTTTAAATAGGGTTCATCAAGTTTTCTTCCATCAATGTATACAATTCCATTGATAAGATTTATTTCTTCACCTTCTAAAGCAATCACTCGTTTAATATAATCTTCTCTGTTAGCAGTGGGAAATAGTCTTCTGAACCATACGATATCATTCAAAAATGTAAGCCATTTGAATTGCACTGGCTCAATTTCGATTATAATGATATCATTTTTTTTCACTCCTTCGATATTAAGCGTTATTTTACTCATAATAAGTATATCACCTGTTTTCAAGGTATTTTCCATTGACGGACCATAAACCTTGACTGGTTCTCCAATAAAGCCTCTGAATATTGTAACAAATATTATAACGAATATGAAGGAACGGATCCAAAGGAGCAGTTCTTTTGAGTTATGCTTTTTTTTCTTTTTTTCATCAATCTCATGATACATTGATTCAAGTGTGAAATCATCATTCTGGATGAACTCTTCAAATTCCTTCTGATTATCATATTCATTTAAATTTCTCATATTGAGATAACCTCTAAATTTTTCATACAATGTTCTATAATATTTTCAATATCCAAAACCTTTTCAGATTGTATGATTCTGCTTAAAATAGGTTTTGTTTTAGGATGTTTCGCTACAAATATAGTACAACAATCCTCATAAGGCAATATTGAAGTTTCAAAAGTGTCGATTTTTCTTGCAATTTCAACTATTTCTGTTTTATCCATTCCTATCAAAGGACGTAAAACCAGAAAATCAGCTGCATCATCAGTAACTGTAAGGCTTTCAATCGTCTGACTTGCAACTTGTGCTAATGATTCTCCTGTTATAATTCCTTGGCAATTATTCCGTCTTGCAATTTCATTTGCAATATACATCATTACTCTTCTCATTATTATAGTAAGTTCATCATGAGGGCATTTTTCATAAATCTCCAGTTGCGGTTTTGTGAAATGAATAATATGGAGTTTATTAAGCAAAGTATAAGGTTTAATGATTTTTGCAAGATCAATGACTTTTTCTTTTGCTTTTTCTGATGTATAAGGTTCGCTGTGAAAGTATACTGCTTCAAGAAGCAAACCTCTTTTTGCCATCATATAGCCTGCAACCGGACTATCTATCCCGCCTGAAAGCATTAAGAGAGCTTTGCCGGAAGTTCCGACAGGCATACCGCCATTTGCTCTTAATTCTTCATGGTATATGTAAATATGCTTTTTCCTTATTTCAATATTAAAGGTAATCTGAGGATTGAATAAATCAACTTTAATATCAGAAATAGCAGATAATACAATTCCTCCTGCTTTCTTGGATACATCAGTGGATTGTGTTGGAAAATCTTTATCTGCTCTTTTTGTTGCTATTTTAAATGTTGAATAAGGTTTTTTTTCATATACTTGCTTACAGAAGTCTGATAAATAGTTGTAAAGATTCTGTTCATCACTGTCTATTCTGTATGCAATAGATACTCCTACAATTCCGAATACTTTGCAAAGCATAGAAGCAATCTCATACTCTGTGTATGCTGATTCATTAATGATTATATAATATCTGCCAGATTCTTGAGTAAAATCGTATAAGCAGATACGATTAAGTACGGATTTAATATTATCTCTTAGTTTTTTTTCAAAAAAATTGCGGTTATCACCTTTCAGCATTAATTCTCCTGGCTTTATTAAAAGTGTTTTAGTAGCAAGAACTTCCATTATTTTATCTCCTTACGAATGCATTAAGTGCTGGTATTAGTTCTTTAAGGTTATATATAAGATAATCAATCTCATCTGTTGTGTTATGGTCAGAGAAACTGAACCTTATTGCACCTTCGTTATATTCTTTTGGTAAATTCATAGTTTTCAATACATAAGATATTTTTGCCTTTGATGCGCATGCGCTTCCGCTAGATACACATATACCTCTTTCTGATAAGGCATTAAGTAAAACTTCTGATTTAATATTCTTAAACGAGATATTCAAAATGTAGGGACTTGATTGGATGGGAGTATTCAAACGGGTTTCAAGCCCAGTTGAAGATATGCTATCAATCATATATTGTTT
>JAAYBX010000158.1 GCA_012729955.1 Clostridiaceae bacterium | reverse complement strand
TAGTTATTATTGCCACTCATGTGGTCTCTGATGTCGAGTTTATAGCAAAAGAAATAGTCCTTCTTAAAAAAGGGAAAATAGTACATCATGATACTCCTGATGTGTTATGTAAAATGATTGAACACAGAGTATATGAAATATACTCAGACATTGATAAATTAGATGAAATATCCAGTAAATTTGAAGTATGCAATATTCAGAAAGGAATGGATAAACTTGCCATTAGGGTACTGCTTAATGATAAACAGGATAAAGAAAGTTTAAAAGATTATATACATACAGCATTGCGTGCATCAGTTGAGGATTTATATCTTTTTGTATTTGATGAGGAAAGGGAACAGAAGGTAGTATAATTTGAAGATACTGTCTTATGAGCTTAAAAAGGGCTTTACTGATAAAACCATACTTTTTTTCGTGATGATAATAATTATCATAAATATTGCTGGAATTTATGTTAATGAGGTCTCAGCTTTTGAATATGGCGACAATATAGCTGTAATAAAGAAAATTGATAATGACCTTATGGTAATGACCGATGAAGCAGCAATTGCATATTTAACAGAACGGATTGATATATGCCGTATTCTTGTCAGCATGTATGTGTACAAAGACATTCCTGATTCTAAAGTTTATAAAATGGGTCTGCAGTCCTTGAAGACAAAATATCCAGAATATGATATTGAATATATATTATCAAATATTAATCCATCAGAATACTCAATATATACACATGATATTGCCACAGAAATAAATTTATTGGATACAAAGCTTAAAGAAGTACAGAACACATACGGATATAATAATTACTTGGAAGCCATTATACATAAAGCGCAGGAAATATCTGATACTTCGTTATTCCAAACCAGTGAATTCACAAAAAGAAATAGTCAGAAGACATTAAATGATTATACAACTGTTAGTGTTAACAAAGTGGAATATAACAGTTCCAAAGGTATTATCTGTGCGACATCAAACAGTATTACTCTTGTATTATCAATATTAATGGTCATGCTTATATGCATACAGGTTTTTGTTAAAGATAAAGAGAATAATACTATTGAATTATTGAAGACCATGAAATATGGCAGAGTTCGCCTTATAACTGCAAAAGCAGTGACACTGTTTTTAATGGTAATTGCTGCAGGCGTATTATTAAATCTTTCATCATTATTCATTTCATCCTTGATATATGGTTTAGGTGATTTGTCTGCTCCAATACAATCGGTTACGGGATTTATGACCTCAACATACGGGATTACTGTTTTTCAATATATTCTAATTTTCAATGTATATAACGTAATGACGCTGGCACTAACTGGGTTATTGATGCTGCTTATATTCATACTTTTCAAAAAAGCTCTGTATGGTTACATCGGGATATTAGTTTTTTTCGGATTAAGCATTACATTGAACATGGTAATAGATCCCGTCTCTTCATTGAATATATTTAAATATATCAACATATATAATTTTCTTGATTCATCAGGCATTATAGGAAGATATCTGAACATAAATATCTTCGGATTTCCGATATCGCTTAGCGATATATTTCTAGTATCACTTATAATAGGCACATCAGCTGCTTTAACAGCCTGCATAAAGGTTTTTTCTGTTCAGAAAATTAAACACGAATCAAGGGGACTCAATAGAATCAATATAGGCGGAAAGATTGAAGCCAAGGCAAAAACTGGTATTCTTAGATATGAGTTATATAAGTCATTCATTA
>JAAYBX010000157.1 GCA_012729955.1 Clostridiaceae bacterium | reverse complement strand
CTTTGCAACCTGCTCAAAATATGTCTGTCCGTTTTTTCTGGTCTCTTCAAAGGATAAAGAATTCCTTGTCTTGCTCTTTCCTGACGGATCTCCAATCATTCCTGTAAAATCCCCGATAACAAAAATTATCTGATGTCCCGCTTCCTGTAATACCTTTAACATTCTTAAAGGTACTGTGTGTCCCAAATGCAGATCAGGTCTTGAAGGGTCAGCGCCAAATTTAACCTTCAATGATTTCCCACTCTCAAGTTTTTTTCTCAACCCTTCTTCGCTAAACACATTCACTGCATTTCTCATTAAGATTTCCATTACTTCTTCATTTTTCATAAATTTCTCCTTGTAATAAAGAAGACCCAAGCATCTGCTTGAGCCTTATACTTCATAATTAAATACACAAATCATGACAATAGCAGCTCAAGCCTACTTTTGTAGTAATAGTTATACTGATGTGTATAAGTGTTATTTTGCATACTTGCTGCCATTTCAAATGCCTTTCATAAATTAAACGCAGTATATCAATATAGTCTGAAAATGTCAATAATCTGCCTTAAATATAACTTTTCTCACTTGTAAATACAGATTCAGTAATCCTTTTATGTATTTTCCATACATCATCTCCGAAATTACTGATAAGTACTATTAATAAATTATTTTCTATGTCATAACTCGACATAAAACTTACACCTGGGTCTGAACCTGTAAAATATGGTATAACTCTTTCTTTTTGCTCAATAAGCCATATACCGTAGCCATATGAATCATCCTTATCCTTGCTATGGCATTTAAACATATCTAAAGTCATTTCTTCTGAAAGAAGACTATACTTCATCAGATTATCCCAGAACTTTTCTATATCATTTATTGTTGTAAATGCTCCGCCTGCACCTGTTCCCTTTGCGTCCACTGAGTAAATATTAGTACGATAAGTTTTTCTCTTTTCATCATAGATATAGTTTGATGCGCATTTTTCTGGCAGACTGTCCAACTCATAATACCCGGTACTATGCATTCCACAGGGATTGAATATGTTTTCTCTAAGATATTTATCAAAATCCATACCAGTAATTACCTCAATTATGATAGCAAGAACAATAAATCCTGTATTGTTGTATTGAAACTTAGTGCCTTTTGGATACATCATGGGTTTATTGATAAACAAAGGAATAAGGTCTCTGTTTGAACGTATCCGGTAATTAGGAAAATCTGTCCACAGCTCTTCATACTCATCCATCTCATATTCATCAAAATAATCAGGAGTTCCGGATGTATGAGTAAGAAGCTGCTCAACCTCAATATCCTTATCAATGTTTTTTAGGTCGAAATCCAGAATATCACCTATTTTATCACCAAATTTAAGTAATCCCTTTTCAATAAGCTGTAATATCCCTACTGCTACAAATACCTTTCCTGCTGACGCTGTTGAAAATCTGGTATTAATCTCGTTTGGTACCTTATTTGAATAATCAGCATATCCATATGCTTTTTCAATTAACTTCTTTCCGCCTTTTCTAACTAATACACTCCCGCTGAACTCATTATCCGCTAACTGTAATATATCCATTTATATCTCCTGAATGTGTTGTTTTCTAAACTCTTCCCATTCCTTGTATATCAAAAACATTTCACTATCAAGATATGAAAGCGCCTTTTTTTCAATATCTGCAGGAACAGTATAAAATGCCCCTGCAATACTTCCTGTTATTGCTGCTAAGGTATCACTGTCTCCCCCAACTGAAACAGCCACTCTGATCGCATCTTCAAAAGACTCTGATTCTAAGAATGCTTTAATAGCTTGAGGCACAGTATCCTGACAGGTCTCATTAAATGAATATGTATTCCTAATCTCATCGATAGTAAAATTCAGGTTATAGTAGTTGGAAGAGATGAATTTCTGCATCTGATCTTTTGTTTTTCTTATAAGTGCCATATATATGCATAAGGCTGTCGCTTGTGCTCCTTTTAATCCCTCTTTATGATTATGTGTAATACCTGTTACTGTATCTGAAAGCTTAACAACTTCATCTTCATTTCTGGCTATATATGCAACAGGACTTACTCTCATTGCAGCACCATTTCCATAACTGTTATATGGCTTTGGATTATTAGTAAATATCCAGTTGAAGAATCTTCCTCCATACCCGCATGAAGGATAATTTCTTCCAATCTTCTGCATGTACTTTACACTTAGCTCTTCAAGAAGAGAGTAAAAATGCTCATCATATACTCCATTTATTATATTTACTTTTCTTGTTTTAACAGTCTCCATAACTGCTTTTGCCAGACAAAGGGTAATAATACTATCGTCAGTCACAAAGCAGTTATCAGTAAAGAGTTCGAAGTCTTTCTTGCGATAATTATCAAACTCGAATCTTGAACCGGCTATATCACCTATTATCGCTCCTAACATACTTACTCCTTTTTGTTTCTTACAAGCATAACCCAGTGTTTGCTTGAAAAATCAGTGTCATCTTTGTATTCAGCTATTTCAACAGGCTTGAGCTCAAACTCCCAGCCAGCAAAAAACTTTTGTATATCCTTGTGATTAACATAAAAATGAGGTACATCTTTTTCTGTATCATCCTCATCTCTCATATATGTGTTTTCATCGATTCTCTTTTCTTCTTTTGAATAGATGTAGCTGTATGTATTCTTTGATATTAATGTAATATACAGCTCGCCTTCAGGTTTTAATACCCTCTTTATTTCATTAAGAGTTGCTATAAACCCATTTGTGTCAGTATGATATATAACGTTATATGCAATCATACAATCAAAACTGTTATCTTCAAATGGCAGTGAGAGCATATTACTGACGCAGCTCTTTATATCAAGTTTTTCTTTTTTTGCCCATTCTTTTAAGTTATTTATTCCATACTCGGACAGATCCACAGCAGTCACATCAAATCCTTGTGATGCCATATATATGGAATGTCTTCCAAGCCCGCAACCTAAATCAAGTAAAGATTTATAATCCTTGCCTTTCCATCTTTCCACAAGGTAAGCAGAATCAGTGCATGGTACAAGCCATCTATTATCCCTATTCTTGCTCCAGTCCCATTCCTTGGTTATATGTTTGCTCACGTTTCCCTCTTCTTAGTATATTAAGTATAAAAAGTATATCACATATATTTATCCCTACTGTAATTACAAAAAGCCTATTTCTTTATTACGATAAGTGGTATCTCCATCTCATCTGATGTAAGTCCTGCATGAGCAGCTTTGAACATAGGATGATTCGGATTTGGAGTCATATCTATACTTGTATTACCTGTCGCTATTGCTAAATAGTCGCCCATTAACTCGTCGAAAAGAGGATGTTCTTTTCCTTTTCCGAAAAGGTGTGTTTCTTTTACCTGCTGCTTTGTCATTAAAAGATAAAACTTACCGAAGTATTTGTTGAATAGTTCCTCAAATGATTCTTCTTTACCCGCTTTTATAAAGAATGTAAGAGCTCTTGTCTCAATGCAAGGATTTCGTAAGAGACATTCACATAAGTCAGGGTAATCAGATATAAACAACCAGTCAGTATCTACTAACCCATGGTCTGCAGTAATAACAAACAAAGTGTTTTCCACGCTTGAACATAATGCTTCCACTTCATCATTAATCTTCTCAATGCATTTTCTTATTCTTGAATGTTTCGTTCCTTTATCATGCATATCATAATCAGGCTGAGGCCAGTATGTATATATATATTTCTTGCCAGGCTGATGGCATAAGTCATTAACTGTCATGCATATCTGGTTGACAGTTTTGCTTTCATACGCAGAATATGGTGATACACATATTGCCTGGACTTTATTATCAGTAGCTTCCTTTATCTTTGTGAATATATCCTTATATGGTAAAAACTTTCTTGCGACATGATAATCAGCTGCCTGAACACCTTTTGAACCGGATATGGTATTAGGAAATATACTTACAGTAGTATCTATTTGGGAGAAATATATGCTCCATCCGAGCCATCCGTGTTCTGCTGGAGAAAGACCTGATTCTACTGATACAGTAGCAGCAGTCGTTGTAGGGGGAAATACCGAACTGAAGCTTTCCACGAAGTGTTTCTTAAGAAAATTATCTTCTGGTAAATGTTTTTCAAGAATTCTTGTCCCAAGTCCGTCAAAAAGCATTACTACAACATTCATATAGTCTCTAGCAAGCAAATCATCTATATATGGATAAGATGCATGGGAAGACTCTGCTCCATAATGCTTCCACTTCATCATTAATCTTCTCAATGCATTTTCTTATTCTTGAATGTTTCGTTCCTTTATCATGCAT
>JAAYBX010000156.1 GCA_012729955.1 Clostridiaceae bacterium | reverse complement strand
TCCCATCTTTACTGCAAGGTCTACTATTTTTTTAGATCTTTTCACTCTCTCAATATTAATGTTTGGGTCATCGAATGCTCCGATATCTCCGCATAATGCAGACAATTCCAGATGCGCATCGCTTAAATGACGCATTATCTTCTTTACAACATCATCAGGCGTATCATGTGATAACTCTCTGCCAGTTGCATATATCTGTACTCCGTCTGCTCCTAAAAAAGCTGCTTTTTCAATTGCATTTTCTAATGGGCATCTGAACGAATCTGTAATAACACCAATTTTAAAACTCATAAACATTTCCTCCATATCTTATATTTCGTCATTTTACTCCATAACTTTGTGCAATTTTAATTGCTTCTTGAGCTTCTTTCTCATTTTCAACACTCATGTTTACATACAAGCCTTTAGTTGATATATTTTTTAAAACATTTTCTAACTTCGATAATGGTACTGAAAAAAGCACAAGCCCTTTACCGCTTCTTGCAATCTTGTTATACATGTCAAAATATGATTCATCATATATAGGCATCCGGCCATCTCCAGGACTCCATTGTATCGCATCAAGCGCAGGAATATCAAGAAGGTGGTCAAGATGACATACTGCAGTCGGTCCGTCAAGATGATAAATAGAATGGTCAAGCCATTCTGTCTGAGCTGCAAGATTCGGCCTTACAAATTCTTTAAACATTTCTGGAGAAATCATTGCGCAAAAATCGCACTGTAAAGGATAATATCTCTTTTCACACCATATGGGCATCCAGCTTGTCATCCCATCCTGATATGATGAAGTAAGATTGTGTAGCTTGTTATATGTAATCTTCCATAAATTTTCAACTTTGTTGTGAATTTTTTTAATTTCATCAGGATAATCGATTATATCATATAAAAGCTCTTCAGAGCCTCTTAATGAAGCTACAACATCCAATGAACCGCCGATATCAGCCATTGATGTATAATATTCTCCATTTGAGTTCTTACAAAGCATTTCGGTCAATCCAATCATCAGCTTCCACATATCGCTGTCTTCATTCAATTTTAATTTTGGGACTTTTAACCAGTCCTTTATAATGGGATTCCGGTCAAACCATATTGTAGATTCAGCTAGTACGAAGTCACCTCCGATACATGCAGCCATGTTACCTGGTCCGAAATTAGTAAATATTGTTGGAAATCCTTCTGCATAATATTTTATATTCGTATATGATTCCTTAGCGGCCAATGTACGTCTTTGCAGATCAGTCCATTTTTCGGTAACTGAAGCACCTTCCATTACTGAATTTCTCTTTATTCTTTGGGATATGAATAATGTGCATCTTTCATATGATGTCCTGTCCCAAAAAGCGTTATACCTTTTTTTAATTTCGTTACTGATCATAAATCACTCCTAATCTTCTAATATTCTTTTTATTGCTAAAATCGCATTATCAACATCATCCGCTTTATTAGGTATAGATAAATAGTAACCTTCCTGATAAGGAGATACTGATTCAAGCACGCTGCTAGTTTCTACCTTTATTCCATATATACCCCCATAAAGTTCAATCAAGCGCTCATCATCTATATTTATTCCAAAATCATCTATATATTGCGATATATCCTTTACCAGAAAATCATCTGGGTTTGATATTAGGAAACGGTATACCTGATAGTCTGTTATCATCAGATCATAATCTCCTGCAAGCAAGGATAATGCCAGTGCTTGCAGTGAATATGAGGCTGCATCATCACCTGTATTGAAGGATGCATATATGAACTCAATTGAAGTCTTCCTTGGTTTTACTCCAGGACGAATAACTTCTTTAATAATTTCGGTATCAGTTATCTCAAATTCACCTGATATGCATATATGAAGATCCACTGATTTTCTTAGTATCGCTGAAGGCACAGCTATTGCTAATATTAAAAGGACTATCCCTCCTGCTATGTAGAATATGGAGTTTTCAGAAAACCTCATTTTTCTGTCACGTTTCTTCTGTTCCTCAGCAGATATCTTCTCTGGCTGTTTTATACCCAATATTCTGTTATATGCTTCTTCAGCACTGGAAATATCGTATTGAGGATCAAGTTTTGCTCTTTTAAGCATAAGTGAATATTCATGTTCTAGCTGTTCTCTTGTGAAACTTTCATCCAGCCCGAATATATTCAAATCTTTTTTATCATACATAAGTACAAACCTCCTCAATCAAGTTTAAAGATCCTTTCAATCTGTCTGGTCTGATCCTCATTAATTTTTACCATTTCTCCAAGAACTCTAGCGTCAATAAGCGCTTTTGCGCTATATTCTGCAACCTCAAGCCTGTCAAAAGCCTGTAGAAGCGTCGAACCGGTAACTATAACACAGTCATTTTCCACCAGGACAACTGGTGTCTTCTTATCAAAAATCTTGGCAAACATTGCTGGCTGCAAAAAACTTGATCCGTATGGCATTTTAGGCACATTTCTTAATGCTATGTAACTTTCCGGTATAGTATGCGCATCAAAAATACCATCAGTAACCGCAAATGCCATCATATTCGGAGGATGTGAGATAATTATGCTTTTAACATGCGGCTGTATATTATATATATGCTGATGTAATGTTACTGAACGTGAAGGTATCTTGCCTGCTTCTGTATACTTCCCATTCTCAATTCTAACCAGGTCTTCCACAGCAATGTACTTCCTGTCTACCCCATATGGTGTTATTACAAAGGAATTATCATCTAGCTTGACAGAAAATGTTCCCTGAGTGCTTGTGAACAGCTGCTGATCATATGAGCGGTGTATAAGTTCGCACATCTCCCTTCTGACAGCTCTTTCTTCAGATGAATAACTTGATGGGACAAACTCCTGCAACGGCTCGCCTTTTTTCTGAAGTGATATATCTATATGCTTCTTGGATAATGGCTTTATGATTCCTATGTTTTTTGCTCTTATTTCAAGTTTTGCACACATATCGATAGTTTCAAATTTCATAAAAGCATTAAAAAGATTAGCGCCAATTACAATCACTCCGTGATTCTCCATCATCACAGTATCATATCCCTTAGTAAATGCAACCGATATTTTCTCACCTAGGGCCTCACTACCAGGCACATCATATTCAGCCATCCCGACCTCACCGCATATTTTATTTATATTGGGAACAAGATGGACATTTGGTATCTGGCGGACAATGCTGAAAGCGACTGAAGCAGGGGGATGGGCATGTATTACAGCCTTTGCATCCGGACGTGTCTTGTACACATGTGCATGAAAAGGAAGCTCTACAGATGGTTTATGTGGACCGATGACAGTTCCATCAGGCTTTATCTGCATTATATCAATCCTTTTAAGGTTTCCTTTATCAATTCCGCTCGGAGTTATCCAAATATCACCATTTTCATCAAGTACTGAGAGATTCCCGCCACTGGTAGTAGTCATTCCATATCTATATATTCTTTCCATCAGCATCACAATCTGATCTGCCGGATGAAGCAAATTAAATTTAATCATTCTATATTGTCCTTTCTTTTTATTATTATTTCAATGTGCGTGATAGTAAATGTTTTTGTACGAGACCATGCCTGTACGATATTTATATTATTTATCATATCAATATCAGGAATTTTACATATATATCGTCCAGATCTTATGTAATAATCTGGTTCATCTACCTTTTTCAGCCCACTTATCTGCTGACTGTTAATATATATACAGATGTCTTCATCATATATTACATCATTACTTTCAATACCCATCTGGATATAGGCAATAGAATGCTTATCTGTCTTCCCTGTTCTGATCCTGAATATTTCTGGTTCAGTTTTTTCTTTATTACATTCAACTGGAACATAATACTCACTTTTTTCCCATGGCGCAGTCAGGTCTTTGAAAGTGACAAAATGTCTTCTGTCTCTTTTAATTGAATGTTCGAGGTCACTACATCCAATGAAAATATCCTTTAAATCCTTATACAGCGAGTAAAGCGCAGTGTTTTCAGAGTCAGCACCGAAAAGATCCGGCATAGCCATAAAATTGAATAGATAAAACTTATCTGCGCCTGCACTGAAATATGCTGATGAATTAGCATATACAGTTTCTATGCAATTATATGTATAAGCAGACTTTCTGTTTTGTCTGATAAGTACTTCAATACCTGCAGCAATAGTCACTTCATATGGGTTGAGAAGATTTTTCCAGATTTCGACTGGCATATCCGTATCTGTTGTTGACCATCTAGGTGTAATGACTACATTATTTATAAGGCCAAGCTTAGCCCATCCTGCTACATCAAATCCAAGATAATAACAGGTTTCCACTCCGCTTGGTACTCTGACAGAAATCAATATGCGGTGGTTTCTTTTTCTTTCATACTTTTCAACAATTGCTTTTACATTTTTCATGAAATCAGTCAGTATGGAGATACCTTCACATTCCATGCCGTTTTTAAACAGGAATGCTTCCCTCATCCAGTCCAATTCCAATCCGAAAACATCATATCGGCTCAAAGTCTCATCAATAAAATCAAGAAACCTTTCTCTTATCTCTATTTGACCATAATCATAAAGCCCATCAAAATATGAAGGAACTGGATTATATGTCACTCTTCTATATTGCGGATTGTTATAGTAAAAGTCTGGTGCAAGGAATGATGTTTTTGATAGAGTTTCATGAGCATCATTCATCCTGATGGAAATCCAAGGTTTGATATTTATTTCATTTAGCCTGTTAATCCAAATCTGAAAATAATCTATCCCCCACTCGTTGTATACCTTATTGAAAGAAGATACCCAAGTTTCGGAAAAATCAACTTCCTCTCCATTTTGAACTTTTCTATTATATGCATCACCATAATTTTCAATAGTTACTGACGGGTAAGATGCCAGTCTTGCATTAACACACATTAAAAAGTCAGTTACATTCGTCCCTTGATACTGGTTAATTACAGCTTCACAGCATGAGACTGCACTCTGTCTGTCATTAACTTTTTTTCCATATCCCTTATGAATATAGTAGAAGAATGCACTGTCATCCCAATTCAACATTATACCGCTCATATGACGCTCCTATACTTTAACGATTATATCATGAATATTAATATGGTTTATATAGAATAATCCATTTGAAATATTTTTCGAAAAATTTTAAATGTATTTATTAAGTAAATATAT
>JAAYBX010000155.1 GCA_012729955.1 Clostridiaceae bacterium | reverse complement strand
TTGCGGGAATTTATCCTTTCTATGATGTCACTACATATTCAATAGCATATTTCATTATTGCTTTTATTACAGCTATAACCTTGGCATATTGCATGGCAATGAAGAAAAGGTCTGAGTATGGGCAGTATGTTTTGGAGTACTATTTAGGATTCAAGGATTTTATAGCTAATGCCGAGATGGACAGGATAAAAGTGCTGATTGATGAGGATCCGAAATACTTTTATAATATACTTCCTTATGCAATCGTGTTAGGATTAGAAAAGAAGTGGGGAAGGAAGTTTGAAAGCATAGTTGTAGAACCGCCTCAGTGGTATCATGGATACAATATGAGGTCATTCTCAACAGTTTATCTGTTATCCAGGATGAACAGCTGTCTTAATCAGACAACAGCATCCATGGCAAAAGCTCCCAGCACCAGCAGCGGCGGAGGATTCTCTTCAGGAGGATTCTCAGGCGGAGGCGGAGGCGGGGGCGGAGGTTCCAGCTGGTAATAAATATTTAATATATATATACGAAAGGAATTGGTATACGAAATGATGATGAACAGTAATGTGGAAAGATTGAAGGGTACTTTGCCAAAGGTCGGCATTAGGCCAACAATCGATGGAAGAAGAAGAGGCGTCAGAGAAGAGCTTGAGCCGGTTGTAATGGGGATGGCTTATGCCGCAGCGGAACTTATTTCACAAAATCTGAAGTATCCAAATGGAATGCCTGTTGAATGTGTTGTTGCGGACACCTGCATAGGGAATGTGGCAGAAGCTGCAGCATGCGCGGAGAAATTCGCAAGAGAAGGAGTAGGGCTTACACTGACAGTAACACGCTGCTGGTGCTATGGAAGCGAGACTATGGACATGGACCCGCATATGCCAAAGGCAGTCTGGGGATTCAATGGAACAGAACGGCCAGGAGCAGTATATCTTGCAGCAGTTTTAGCAGCACACAGCCAAAAGGGGTTGCCTGCATTCGGGATATATGGAAAAGATGTGCAGGATGCCAATGACAATGAAATACCAGAGGATGTAAAAGAAAAATTATTTAATTTCGTAAGAGCCGGGCTTGCTGTAGCTTATATGAAAGGCAAATCCTATGTCAGTTTAGGAAATGTTTCAATGGGTATAGCCGGATCTATTGCAGATCCTAATTTCTATCAGAAATATCTCGGCATAAGAAATGAGTATATAGATATGTCAGAGTTTATTCGCAGGATGAATGAAGGTATATATGACAAAGACGAATTCAAAACTGCTTTAGAGTGGACAAAAAAGAACTGCAGGGAAGGAAAAGACTATAACAAAGCACCTCACTCCCGTGACCAGAAAGACAAAGAGTGGGAGACATGCGTTAAAATGGCTATGATTACTAAAGACATCATGACCGGAAGCGATTATCTCACAAAGAACGGATTTGAGGAAGAAGGCTGCGGAAGGAATGCGATTTTAGCAGGATTCCAGGGGCAGAGACAGTGGACTGACTTTATGCCTAATGGAGACTTTATGGAAGCTATATTGAATTCCTCATTTGACTGGACGGGTATACGTCAGCCATATATAGTTGCGACTGAGAATGACGGACTTAATGGTACAGCAATGTTATTTGGCCATCTGCTTACTTCAGGTACTGCCCAGATATTTGCTGATGTAAGAACCTACTGGAGTCCGGAAGCAGTAAAAAGAGTTACTGGCCATACATTAAAAGGGTATGCTAAAAACGGCATTATTCATCTAATAAACTCAGGAGCTGCTGCTTTAGACGGCACAGGCAGATGTGAGAAGAATGGTGAACCAATTATGAAACCTTTCTATGAGATTACACAAGAAGAAGCTCAAGCTTGTCTGGATAACACCACCTGGGGACCAGCAAGTTTAGGATACTTCAGAGGAGGCGGATTCTCTTCCACTTTCCTTACAAAGGGAGGAATGCCTGTTACAATGACTAGAATGAATATAGTGGATGGACTTGGCCCAGTATTCCAGATTGCTGAAGGCTGGACAGTTGATATTGATCCGAAAGCTCATGAAAAACTCAATGATAGAACAGACCCCACATGGCCTACAACATATTTCGCTCCAAGGCTTACAGGTGAGGGTGCATTTACCAGCGTATACGAAGTTATGGCAAAATGGGGTGCAAATCATGGAGTCTTGACATATGGTCATGTAGGAGACCGCTTTATTACATTGTGTTCAATGCTAAGAATACCTGTAAATATGCATAATGTCGAGAATGACAAAGTATACAGACCGAGTACATGGGCATCTTTCGGAACAAGCGATGCTGAAGGTGCCGATTACAGGGCATGCAAGAATTTCGGGCCTCTATATAAATAGCATATCTTCAGTGTTCAGATGAAAATAGGAATATATAAAACAGGACTTTATGATAGTCCTGTTTTTGCGTAAAACATAAAAATATGGTTTTAAAAACAAAAATTAGGTGTTAATATATTAGAAGGATTTAAGTTCGACATATACATAAGCAAGTATTAAGGTATAATTTAATTACTTACCATAACAAGCTAGAAAGGTGATTACTATGGAACTTACAAAAAAAGAAATATCAGTCTTACAGGAGACAGCTAAGAAATATATGGAATATGCATCTTTGCCTGTTCAGAAAGAAAAGATAAGGCTTTGGAAAGCTTTGAACAGAAGCAAGATGGAAAGGCCTATGGTTGTTATAGATCAGATACCATGGAATGAGATGAACAATGAGCACGAACTTGATTTATTTGTTGAAAATCCTGTTTTCAGAAGAGTCGAACTTAATTTGAAAAAGGAGATATATAAATACAAACACTATCCTGTAGATATGGTTCTGGATCCATTTATAAGAATCCCTAAAGCAATAAGCAATACTGGTTATGGTATGAAGGTAGAAGAAGAAACACTATATGCGTCAGGCAATGTGAGTTCTCATGTTTTCAAGAACCAGCTTGCGACAATAGAAGATGCAAAGAAAATAAAAGACATGGTAATAACTCACGATGAGTTAGAGACAGACAGAAGATTTGAGACAGCATCAGAGATATTTAAAGGCATTGCTCCTGTAATGATGGAAGGTAATATGTTCCATCTTGGTGTATGGGATCATCTCTCACAGTTCATGGGTGTGGAGAATATATATTTCGATCTTGTAGACGAACCTGATAAACTTCATCTGTTTATGGAGAGGATGACCACATCTGTTATTAAAGGGATCGAACAGTCAAATCAGCTTAAAATATATGATACAAATGCAAATGTATGCCACTGCTCATATATATATACTGATGAACTGCTTCCAGACAGCGGGATGGGAAAAGAAACCATAACAAAATATGGCTGGGCTTTCGGTCTTGCTCAGCTTTTCTCTTCAGTATCTCCTGGCGTTACTGAAGAGTTCGAACTGCCTTACATAAAGAGAATGGCTGAGTACTTCGGTATGATATATTACGGATGTTGCGACAGGCTGGATGACAGACTGGATCTGGTACTTACAATCCCTCATTTGAAGAAGGTTTCATGCAGCCCGTGGTCTATAAGAGAAGCATTTGCTGAAAAGATTGGACCAAAAGTCATAATGAGCAATAAGCCGACCCCTGCACTGGTAGCTACAGCAACATTGGATGAAGATGAAATAAGAAAAGACCTTCAGCGGACTGTTGATGCAGCCAGAAAGAATAATGTTAATCTGGAGATGATACTAAAAGATATATCCACAGTAAAATGCGAGCCTGAAAGATTGACAAGATGGGCAAATATCGCAATGGATGTTGTAAACAACTATTAGAACAAAGGGTAAAGAAAATTACCCATATGTCCCGATAGTCTAATGGATAAAACGGGGGATTCCGGTTCCTCAGATGCGGGTTCGATTCCTGTTCGGGACGCCAAAGGCTGTATGTATGCATATGGCCTTTTAGTTACCTTTTTCTTGCGAATAAAGAATATGGCTGTTCTATATTTAATATTAATGTATAATGCAATTAAATGCATGCAAACAGATGAAAGGCGGCAATTATGGAACTTACTAAAAAAGAGGTATCTGTATTACAGGAAACAGCTAAACAATATATGGAATTTGCTTCTCTGCCTATACAGAAAGAAAAAATCAAACTTTGGAAGGCTCTTAACAGAAGCAAAATGGAAAGGCCTATGGTTGTTATAGACCAGATTCCATGGATTGAGATGAACAATAATCATGAGATGGATTTATTTGTAGAGGATCCTGTTTTCAGAAAAGTTGAATACAATCTTAAGAAGGAAATATATAAGTTCAAGCATTATCCTGTAGATATGGTTCTAGATCCATTTATAAGGGTACCTAAAGCTGTAACAAACACCGGCTATGGAATGAGGGTACAGGAAAAGACTCTGTATGCATCAGGCAGTGTAAGCTCCCATGAATATATGAACCAATTAGTCACTATGGATGATGCGAATAAAATAAAAGATATGGTTATTACACATGATGCAGAGGAGACTAAAAAAAGATACGATTTTGCATCCGAGATGTTAAGAGGAATAGCGCCTGTTATGATGGAAGGGATAATGTTCCATCTGGGAGTATGGGATATACTGTCCCAGTTAATGGGAGTGGAAAACATCTATTTTAATCTCATTGATGAACCTGAAAAGATTCATTTGTTTATGGAAAGGATGACTTCATCACTGATTAAGGGTATTGACCAAGCAAATAAGCTTATGATTTATGATGATAATGCAAACACCTGTCATTGCGGATATATATACACAGATGAATTGCTTCCTGACAGCGGAAAGGGTAAAGGACCTGTTACAAAGAATGGATGGGCATTTGGGATGGCACAATTATTCTCTTCTGTTTCTCCAGCAATTACAGAAGAATTCGAAATTCCTTATGTCAAAAGGATGGCTGAACACTTTGGAATGATATATTACGGATGTTGTGACAGGCTTGATGACAGATTAGATGCAGTTCTTGAAATACCTCATCTGAAGAAAGTATCATGCAGTCCATGGAGTGACAGGGAAATATTTGCTGAAAAGATAGGAAAAGAGATTATAATGAGCAATAAACCGACTCCTGCGTTAGTAGCTACTGCCATAATGGATGAAGATGAAATCAGGAAAGACCTTCAAAGAACGGTTGATGCTGCTAAGAAGAATAATGTCAATCTTGAGATAATTTTAAAAGACATATCCACAGTCAAATGCGAACCACAGAGGCTTACAAGATGGGCTGATATAGCAATGGATGTAGTTAACAACTATTAAATATTGATTACTTCTCATCAAAAGCGGGTTAGAGTGCTTCTAGAAACGTAAAAAGCTGTATGTATGCATATGGCTTTTCAAATATTTGATATAAATAATTAGTTGAATAAGAAATTGAAAAGAAAGTGATGAAGATAAATATCATAAAGTGAAAACTTAAATTCCAGTATTAAGCGAAGATAAATATTTTAAAAATACCTATTGACATCTCTTTTGCATAGTGTAAAATCTATCTTAGTTAGTTAGTCAAGTAATTAACTAAGATACGAAGGGAGGATGCCGTGAATATAGATTTTGAATCAGATAAGCCAATATTTGTTCAGATAGCAGAGTGGTTAGAAGATGCGATTTTATCAAATGCGTTTGAAGAAGAAAGCCAGATTCCTTCCATAACAGAGATATCTGTAATGTGTAAGATAAATCCGGCTACGGCTTTGAAAGGCATAAATATGCTGGTGGATAAAGAAATCGTTTATAAGAAAAGGGGACTTGGAATGTTTGTCAAGGAAGGAGCTGTTAAGAAATTGATGAAGGAAAGAAAAAATATGTTTTATGAAAGCTATATTGAAGCGCTTTTAGATGAAGCAAAAAAGTTGAATCTAAACAAAGAAGATATAATCGAAATGATAGAAAGAGGGTATTCGAAATGAGTAGTATTGAGGTGAAAAATTTAAGTAAGAGCTATGGTTCTACTCAAGCATTAAATCAGGTAAGCGTAAACTTTGAAAAAGACAAAATTTATGGCTTACTCGGCAGAAACGGTGCAGGTAAAACAACATTACTGAATATTATAACAAACAGACTGTTTGCTGACTCAGGTGAAGTGCTATTGGATGGAAAACCTATAATGGAAAATGACTGTGTTTTATCTAATATTTACATGATGAGCGAGAAATGTCTATTCCCTGAGAAAATGAGAGTTAAAGATGTATTTAAATGGACTTCCCAGTTTTATCCAAGTTTTAACATGGATTATGCTTTAAGTCTTTCATCGAAGTTTGAACTGGATCTGAAAAAGAAAAGGGATTCATTATCTACAGGGTATGGTTCCATAATAAAACTTGTTACAGCTATGAGCGTAAATGTCCCATATGTTTTCTTTGACGAGCCTGTATTAGGGCTTGATGCAAATTACAGGGATCTTTTCTACAGGTTGCTGATAGAAAAATATAGCGAAAGACCATTCACAGCAGTTGTTTCAACACACCTTATTGATGAAGTATCACCAGTTATAGAGCATGTAGTAATGATAGACAAAGGTCATATAATAAAAGATGAACCTATAGAAAGCATTTTGTCTCAAGGTTATACAATTACAGGCCCAGCAAATGCAGTAGACTTATATGTAGCAGACAAGGATGTAATGAGTTATGACATGCTTGGCGGTTTAAAGACAGCTTATGTATCAGGCAAGGTTCCTTCAGAGTTGCCTGATAATCTTGAAGTGACAAAGATGGATCTTCAGAAGATGTTCATTAAAATGACAAATGATAAGGAGGTATCGAAATGAACTTAAAAGCATCATATAAATATGTAATGTATGACAACAAAATGGCTCTACTCATATATTCTTTAATTATAGTCTTGTTGACAGTGCTGCTTTTTGCAGCGTCAGTTTCGTGGTCAAATGAAAACAGTACTACCCGGATAAGCGGAATGGAAGTGGCTTCAATAATTTTCATTTTTGTTGCAGGACTGACTTCATTCAAGGATAACTTTCATATGCTTATGCAGAACAGCATATCAAGAAAAGGTATATTTACTGCTACAATGCTTGGATTTATAACTTCATCTGGTGTGTTATCAACAGTCAGCATAGTTGTAATCCTTATAACCAAGTTAATGGCTATGATGCAGAAAAATATAATTTCAGGAAGCTTTTTTGAAACAGTATACCCAGCACATATAAATGGAATGAATAATGTTTTGATCCTGCTTGAATCTTTCTTATTATACTTTGTTATGATGCTGGCTGTGGTCGGAATCGGGTATCTTATTGGGGTTATATTCTACAGGCTCAACAAAGCAGGCAAAGTGGCTCTTGCTGTTGGAATACCAGTATTTTTCAGTGTAATCCTTCCAGTAGTTGATGTGCTGATTTTTGATGGGAGAATTACAGTGGGATTAGTAAGATTCATGGATATAATATTCGGAATATCAGCACAGAATCCATATGTAGCTATAGTTTCGCTTTTAGTGGTATTCCTGATTAGCGGTTTGTTATCGTGGATTACCATGAGAAAAGCATCAGTTAAAGCTTAATATATTAGCAGATATAAAATTACTACCCCTTATATACTAAGGGGT
>JAAYBX010000154.1 GCA_012729955.1 Clostridiaceae bacterium | reverse complement strand
TTTTGCAATAGCATATTATCTTCTGAATCAATCAGTATCCAATTTCCAGTCAGGTAATATCTTTTATGCTATATTCAATATATTCCTTTTACTTGTAGTATTCGGAGCGGAAATATATACGATATTGAATTATGAGTCTAAAAACTTTGCAGTTGCATTGTCTGCAGCTCTTGCCACATTGACAAACACTGTTTTAGTGCTTACTATGATAGGAGTATTCTATGGAGGCGAGTGGGTAGCAAAACTGGGTGTTGAGCCTTCAATGGCAAGAGACTTTTTAGTCGGAATCGGCATCGCAAACGGAATACCTGAAACAGTAGCCGCCGTTATAATCGGTTCAGTGGTAGTTGAAGCTCTTATGAAACTGGTTTACAAAAAGAACAAACCTGTTGAAGCACCAAAGGAAAGTTTAACTGAATAGTTTGGTCACCATACGATGAATCGTATGTTAACTATATAGACTGGCCGGGTATATGCCTGGTCAGTCGCTTTTTAATGATTCAAGATTAGACAGAAAATCCATCCCCTCTTTTATATTCCCTTTATTCACATTAAGTTCAAGTACTGTGTCAATCTTTTCCCATCCGACATTAACAAAATCCCTCATTACTATGTTTGTATAGGAAAGCCACTGCTCATTATCTTTAAGGCTTGTAACAAACTGATTCATATTATCCCTGTGTTCGATTTCCCTGTCCAAAGGCGAACCTAATACCCATTTTGCTGTCAGCTGGCCCTGAAGCACAAACAGCCCTTTATCCTTCTTCATATATCTTTCATAATAGTCAGGATATGCATTAGCTATGAAATCTTCACTGTCCTGTTTATGATAAGCTGAATCATAATATGAATCCATAACTGTGTCTTCTATTGTCCCGCTGTCATTGTTTCTTCTAAAAGCCCATAACCTTTCTGCGCAGACATCGCTTCCCCAGCATATTAATATCTTCCCTCTTACTGATCCTAAGGGAATGTTATCAATAAAATCAAGATCGGTAAGATCAGTTTCATTGTATATGAGATAATCAGACAAATTTGTTTCAATAACTGCAGCAACGTCTTCCATGGAATCATTCTTAAAATGCTGGAAGTCCAGTATGACAAGCTCAGTGGTATTAGTCTCCATGAATTTTAAAATATCATCCACTACCTGTGTAAAAGTCTGTCCTTTTGCTATGCTGTGATATATAACGAGTTCGGCATTCCTCTTTTTTTCTACCCTTATATCAAAATATCTAACACCGTCTATTAGCTGCTTGTGTATAGGCAGACTCTGTGTCTTAGCTGCATATATCATCCCTATAGTCCCGGCATCATGGCTTCCAGGCATGACTATTTCTTTAATCAGAGTATCATCTTTTATATAGCTCATCCATTCTGAATAGAACGGGATATCGTGATTTACCAGTACATTCTGGCATCCGCTCATTGAAAGCAGCATGACTGATATTATTAAAACTGCAAATATCTTCTTCAAAAAAACCACCCCCTGTTACTGTATATGCCTTTATTTATACATATACATTATATACCTAATACAAACAAGCTAAAAGGTCATATACCCGATCGGTTTTGGCTGGTATAGCCTTGTAAGCTATGATTGACGCTCAGCCAATAACAATGACGCCCGTTCCAGTGCGGCATCGATATTTGGACAGAAGTTTTCCATTCCGACAGCATTATGGAAACCGGCTTTTTTCATCATTTCCATCGGTTGTGACTGAACATGGGAAAATATTAAGGTAATGTTGTTTTTCACACAGCGGTCATGTACTTTTTGCAAAGAATCAAGTGCTGTAATATCCATAGCTGGAACACTTCGCATACGCAAGATTATAGAGCAGAGTTTAGGTTCAGTAGTGATATTCATAAACTGTTCAGTTGCGGCAAAGAATAAAGGCCCATTGATCTCATAAACCAAAGTATGTTTTGGAACAGCTTTTAATGCAATAGAATCCTTGTCATTTTCTGTTTCATCCCGTTCATTGTCTGCATATTTCCAGCTTTTAATACGAGTTTCATCTGCCATACGTTTCATGAACAAAAACGCTGATATGACTATACCAACCTCAATAGCTATGACCAGGTCAAATACCACAGTAAGAACAAATGTGACAAGAAGAACAAGAATATCGCTCTTTGGTGCTTTTTTTACCATATGGACAACTTCCCGCCACTCGCTCATGTTGTATGCCACAATGAACAGAATAGCTGCAATTGCAGGCATAGGGATCATGGATGCATATGGCATTAGTAAAACCAGAACTAAAACAAGAACTACAGAATGGACCATTCCGGCAATAGGAGTACGACCACCGTTTTTCGCATTAGCAGCAGTACGGGCTATCGCACCAGTAGCAGGGATTCCGCCGAACAGTGCAGAAGCTACATTGCCTGCACCTTGTGCGACAAGCTCCATGTTTGAGCGGTGCCGGCTTCCGATCATCCCGTCAGAAACCACACAGGACAGCAACGACTCCACTCCTGCAAGAATGGCTATTGTAAAGGCATCTGGCAGAAGAGAACTAATAGATGAAAAAGAAATTGCAGGCAAAGACAAAACAGGCAGCTTGTTAGATATTTCATAAAGGGAACCAATGGTGTTAACATCCATGTCAAATACCTTTACCATTACGCTTCCTGCAAGGACTGCTATGAGAGAACCTGGTATTTTGCCTGAAATTTTCGGCCAGAATATTAAAATAGCCAGACAGACTACACCAACTAACGCTGCCTGCCAATTGAATGTTCCAGCACTTTCAAAACAGGCAAGCAGTTTTTCTATTGTCTCTACTGGAGCAGAGTGAAATGTAAGCCCTAAAAAATCCTTGAACTGGCCTATGATAATTGTAACAGCTATTCCAGCTGTAAAACCGGTAGTGATGGTTTTTGGTATGTACTTAAGAAGGCTTCCGAACCGCAAAAGACCCATAACCACTAATATAATTCCTGCCATCAAAGTGGCAAGAACCAACCCGTCCATACCGTTTCGTGCGACAATACCCGCAACAATTGTAGCAAAAGCAGCGGTAGGTCCGGTAATCTGTACTCGGCTGCCGCCCAAAAAAGAGACCACAAATCCTGCTACTATGGCTGTATATATACCCCTTTCCGGACTTACACCGGATGCAAGCGCTAATGCAATGGATAAAGGCAATGCAATAATTGCTACTATTATCCCTGCAATCACATCTTTAAAGAATTGCTTTCCTGTGTACTGCTTCATTACCGAAAACAGCTTTGGTTTTAATTTATTCACGACTAACTCCTTCTTCTCTCTTAAGTTGCATCTACAGCCTTTACTGATAATTTTGTTTTATACTTTATTACTGTTAAACATATGATTACATGAAGCTAAGCAATCCCCGAAAGGTGTATTCTCAAAAACTGCATCATTATAAGTCTTCTCTATAATTTCATATTATTACTGCATTATATATATTTAATATTTATTTCTTGTTGCTTTAAGATTGAACTATATTATGTATTCTCAGTGAAAATCACTGGTTAAGCGCCCCCTTTAGCGTACATCAGGCACTATTTTAGCACAATAAAAAAGTATTACAATGGGATTTTAAAAATGATGAAGAAAGGCATAACTTTTCAAGCATTATATTCTTGTGCACAGAGAAAGAGACTGCTTTCGCAATCTCTTCAGGGGGAAATATAATCTCTAGGGGGTAGTGGTTATATGCATATATTAACCATGCAATGTGAACTCAATATTAATATTGTGTGAAGTAATTGTGAATTTACAATTTTTTTGTTTTTTTCTAAAATTTATATAAAAAAAGACTGTTTGGGGTAGATAAACAGTCTTTTGTCTAAAAAAGCGGGGGCCTTTTTAGGTTTGTGGTATATACATAGTAACCCTCTAATGTGATGAAAAGGTGAAAATGTTATGAACGCACTGAAAATTATAAAAGCATTGATAATTTCGGTAAAAATATGTATCATATTAATATTGAAGTATGATTGGAGACACTTAATTGAGTACAGAAGATAGAATTATTGTCAGAGGCGGCAAAAGGCTGGAAGGCAATGTAATTGTAGGTGGTTCAAAGAACGCGGCTGTAGCAATAATATGCGCTTCAGCTATGATCAAGGGCAAAGTAATACTGGAGAATATGCCAAAGATAACCGACATACAGGTTCTTCTTGACACGCTCTCACAGATTGGAGCATCTGTAATATGGACAGCAGAAAAAACAGTAGAAATTGATGCGACAGATATAAAGTCGCATATTTG
>JAAYBX010000153.1 GCA_012729955.1 Clostridiaceae bacterium | reverse complement strand
GGCAGACGAGATATTCCAGGAAGAAGGATATGATTTTTTACATGATGTAAAAAATACTTCAGTTACTGATGGGCAGATCAATATATTCAGAACTGAAAAAGCAGCGCTTCTCATGCATGCTGCAAGTTTAGAAGAAGTGAAACAGTATAGCGCAATGGCCTATGGGCCTCCAAAGAACATACCACAGCTTTTTCCAATACTAATACAGCAAAAGACTGGTGAGGAAGTATTCTTTGCGAATATGTATGAGGATGTAGTAAATGGCGCTGAGGGTAGAATTAAGAGTATAACTGCTGTCAGTACAAATAGATTTGAGGCAATTTTCAAAGATGGTAGAAAAATGAATATTGATCTATCAGAAGGAGTAGAAGTCGTACAAGATGGAATTTTGGAAAAAACAGAATATGAGAAGAAAATTGAAATTGATACTGATATAAGTTATGAGTGCTGGATAGATTACAGAACTGACAAAAACACTCCTGTGTGTATCGCTATGAAGAACCATAACAGTTATGAGAAAGAAAGCGACCTGTTCGATAAGAAGATTCATTTGGATGCATACCAATATGAAATATTCAGATTTCCGATTAATCAAAAAGGAGTCTCTATCGAGAATGGATTTTTGAAAGTTGCTTATTCAGTAAATAGAAAACCTTTTGTTAAGAAAATTGTAAATACTTTTGAATATGACAGAAGTGAACCGATTAATGAAGCTGATCTAAAGAAGAATTTATTTATTAACGATGAATCAGCAATTTCCAGAGCAGAAAGAAGATGGAAAGGCGAAGATGATTTAAGCGCAAGCGGAAGTATATTCGTAAGTTCAGATAAGTCTTTAACGATAGTGTTGAATGTCAAAGATGACAATGTTCTCTTTTCGGGCGGCAAGTACGAATATGATAATGACAATATTCAGCTGTACTTCAACAGAAGAAGAGAAGAATTCAGAAATGTAGATGTTCTAACAGACCAGGTATATTCAATCATGCTTAAAGGTGGAAGCAATGGTAACGTTTCCAAAGCAATAGCAATGACTAAATGTGTAAAGGACATAACAGGTATATCCTTAAGTATGAATAAGACAGATACCGGTTATGACATGTGTGCGGATATACCATTCCATTGTATAGGCGGCAAACCTTCTAAAGGTGAAATATGGGGATTTGATCTTGTAATATCTGACCGCGACTGCGGTGTGAGAAGAGAGTTGATAGCATACTGGTCAGGAGCGTTGCCAAAAGAAAGGACATATATGTGCGGAGAGGATGATCATGATCCCAGACGATTCGGACTGCTAATGTTTTAGCGCGATAAAGTAGCAGTTTTTTACACATAAATGCTATAACATTTGAATATTGCCGCAAAAAGGGTATAATTCTATTAGGCGGTATTTTTATGGATCTTATTCACAAACTGAACAAAAAGCTGGATAAGATGTTCAATGGGTCTGTCAACGCAAAAGAAGAGAATGGATGCGTTATTTTAACAGGCTCTCTGAACTCATGGGATGATATTGTCAAAGCAGGGTATCTTGCTGTTAACAAAAAAAAATACTTAGGCGTGATTAATGATATTGAATATACAAAAGAACCTGTTCCTGGAATGAGACTTCCTGATTTAGAAGACAAACAATATGACAATGTTAAGTGTGATGTTGCGATAATCGGAGCGGGAATAATCGGCTGCGCAATCGCAAGGGAACTTGCAAGATTTGACCTGGATATACTGCTTATCGATAAAGAACATGATGTGGGAATGCATGCTTCATCAAGAAACGATGGTGAAATACATCCAGGAGTTGATCTTATAAAAGGGCAAGTAAAACAAAAATATAATGCAAGAGGAAATGCGTTGTATGACGAGATATCCAAAGAAATGGATTTTAAGTTTTACAGGCCTGGACAGTATTTATGCTTTACCAAAAAGTATATGAAGATCATATGTAATATCGCAAGACTGTACTGGAAGGTAATGAAAGTACCTACACGATATCTAAATAAAGAAAAGCTTCAAAAGAGGATAGAAGGCATATCAGATGATATGGAATGTGCTGTCTTTTTCCCAACGGCTGGAATAGTCTGTCCATATGAGGTTACCATAGCATATGCTGAAAATGCTTGTGACAATAAGGTTAAACTCGCTCTGGATACTGCAGTAACTGATATGGAAGTATTGGACAACAGGATTTTATCCCTCAATACAAACAGAGGAACCATATATCCCAAACTGGTTATAAATGCAGCAGGCGTATATGCTGATAAAATAGCACAGATAGCAAATGACAGATTTTATACAATACATGCAAGGAAAGGTACTAATGCGATATTTGATAAAAAAACAGTTAAAAAGAACCGATTTATTGTATCCGCATTTGGTATGAGTGCAGTTAAAACAGCACATAGCAAAGGCGGAGGTATATTAACTACAGCTGACGACAATATGCTTATTGGGCCTGATGCTAAAGAGACATTTGACAGGGAGGATTTCTCTACGGAGGATATTAATATTGATCAGATAATACAAAAACACAAAAAAACTCTTCCAGGACTAAAAAAATCTGACATAATCGCATATTATTCGGGTATCCGGGCAGCAACTTATGAAGAGGATTTTGTCATTACTGAAGGAAAGAATACCAAAAATATAATCCATGTGGCAGGAATACAGTCTCCAGGTCTTACAGCAGCTCCTGCAATCGCAAAGGATGTATCACTTACTGTGAAAAAAATGCTTTCAGAAATCATGGAAGTAAAACCTAATGCGGATTTCAATCCTAACAGAAAAGCCATTCCTGACCTTGCAAGGATGGATGAAGAAGAAAGAGACAGATTAATCAAGCAAAATCCTGATTACGGAGTGATAGTCTGCAGATGTGAAGAAATTAGCTTGGGGCAGATAAAACAAGCCTTATCCAGAAGTGTTCCGTGCGACACTTTGGATGGAGTAAAGAGAAGGGTAAGGGCAGGAATGGGAAGATGTCAGGGCGGTTTCTGCGGACCTTTAGTATTAAAGACTATTTCCAAGATTAAGAATATTGATTACGAGTATGTTGCCAAAAAGGATAGCCAGAGCAGGATTCTGTTCGGAAAGACAAAAAAGCATGATACAGCAGTTTGAAAATACATATGATGTTACGGTTATAGGGGGAGGTCCGGCAGGTCTGGCTGCTGCGGTAAGCGCTTGGGAAGTCGGGGCAAAAACACTACTGGTTGAGCGTGAAGAGAAACTTGGCGGAATTCTTAAGCAGTGCATTCATGATGGGTTCGGACTTTTAATGTTCAAACAAAAACTCACAGGTCCCGAATATGCCCAATACTACATAGAAATGCTTAAAAACACAGATGTTAATATAACTTGTTCAACATTTGTAACAGATATAAACAGGCAAGATGACGGCATTTTCCATCTGATACTTGTGACACACCATGGAATTAAGCATATATATACGAAAGCAATCGTTCTAGCAACTGGATGCAGGGAAAGATCAGCAAAACAGATATTCATACACGGCACAAGGCCTGCAGGAATATTGACAGCAGGTACAGCACAGTATTATGTGAATATTCTAGGTCAGATGCCTGTAAAAAAATGTGTAATACTGGGATCAGGAGATATTGGCCTTATTATGGCAAGAAGGCTTACTTTAGAAGGAGCTGAAGTAGAAGGAGTGTATGAAGCAAAAAAGGAACTCGGAGGGCTTTTAAGGAACTATTCCCAGTGTCTTATGGATTTTAATATACCACTTCACACACAGACTACTGTAACAAGGGTATTTGGTGAAAAAAGAGTATCCGCGGTTGAAGTATGTTCTGTTGATGAGAATATGAGCAGGATAAATGGAAGTGAAAGGATAATAGAATGTGATTCGCTTATCCTATCAGTAGGACTTATTCCAGAGAACGAACTTGCAGAAAAAATGAATATTACCTTAGATGCTGAAACAAAAGGCCCTGCTGCTGATCAATGCTATCAGACAAAGAAAGATGGAATTTTTGTATGCGGGAATGCATTTCATGTGAATGATCTTGTTGATTATGTATCTTCAGGTGCAAGAATAGCGGGAAAGTGCGCTGCCAAATACAAAAAAAGAGAACGAAGACTTATACCCGTCATACATGATGAAAAATTCGCATATTGCGTACCACAGCTTATCGATATAGATTCAGACCAGAAAAAAGCTGACATATATTTTAGAACAAAGCAAAAAGAGGAAGATAAGCATGTAACTGTTACATCAGGTGATAATATCCTGATTGCTAAAAAATACATAGAAATGCGGCCATCAGAACTTGAGCATATTCAAATAGACATAGATAAGATTGAATATGGAAATGATAAAATCCATGTCAAAATGGGAAAGGTAGAGTAAATGCAGAAAAAGATAATATGCATAGTGTGTCCGAGAGGATGTCATATAACTGCAGAAAAAACAGATAATGGTATACTTGTTCAAGGAAATGCATGTAAAAGGGGGTATGATTTTGCTGTCTTGGAAATGACAGCGCCAAAAAGATCTCTTACAACAACCGTTCGGACAGTATTTCCCCAATTTCCTGTAATTCCAGTCAGGACTGATACAGAATTGCCAAAAGAGCTTCTATTAGATGCAATGAGGATTTTAGATAATATATTGGTAGATAAAAAAGTGAAAATGCATGATATTATTATCAAAGACATATTAGGTACAGGATGTAATATTATCGCATCTAGCGATCTTCCAGATTTGACCATAGAAAGGGAAAACAGATGAAAAGACCGTTAGTTTTGGCTTTTGATATAGGTACTCAGAGCACACGCGTTATGCTAATAGATCAACACGGGAATATATTAAGTAAAGTTCAAAAGCAATATGAACAGCCATATTACTCGCAAAATCCTGGATGGGCAGAGCAGAATCCGTCAGTGTACTGGAATACCATGCAACAGACATGCAATGAACTTAAAAAAATATCAGAAAATGACTGGGAAGATATAACGTGTGTCACTTGTACGACCATAAGGGATACTTGTCTGTGTCTGGACAGCTCATATTCGCCATTAAGGGATGTTATAGTCTGGCTTGATAAGAGAAAAGCCTCATGCTGTGACAGTATCCCGCTTATAAACAGGATTTTATTTAGACTAGTGGGAATGAAGGAAGCTGTCAAACTTCAAAGAGAGGTATCATACTGTAACTGGATTGAAGAAAATCAAAAGGAAATATGGGACAAAACACATAAATTCGTACTTTTGTCAGCTTATTTGAATTACCTAATGACAGGAAACCTGATAGACTCAAAAGCTTCAGCAATAGGACACATCCCGTTTGATAATAAAAGAGGGGATTGGATGAGAAAGAATGATCTTACCCGATGCATATTTAGTGTAAGAGATGATCAGATGTGTGAACTTATTGATCCAGGTGAAATAATTGGTTATATTACAAAGGAAGCATCAAAATATCTTTCAGTACCTGAAGGTCTTCCTCTTATTGCGACCGGTTCAGACAAGGGATGCGAGACTTTGGGTCTTTCTGTAGTTTCAGATGATCAGGCTGCTTTAAGTTTCGGAACTACTGCGACTATACAGTTCATGACCGATAAGTATATGGAGCCTTTACCGTTCCTTCCAGCATACTCTGCAGTCTTAAAAGGCTACTATAATCCGGAAATCCAGATTTACAGGGGATTCTGGCTTGTTTCCTGGTTCAAAAACCAGTTCTGCGATAAGGAAAAAGATGAAGCAGCATCCAAGTCAATTATTACCGAAGATTTGTTAAATGAAAAAATGAAAGATGTGCCTGCAGGCTGCGACGGGCTGTTATGTAATCCGTATTTTACTGCCGGTGTTTCCATGCCAGTAGCTAAAGGTGCATTTATCGGGTTTTCTGATATGACAACCAAATATCATATTTACAGATCTATCATAGAAGGAATAGTTTTTGCGCTGTATGAAGGAAAGCTTGTAATGGAAAGAAGAGGCAGGAGAAAAATAAGCAGTTTATATCTTGCAGGGGGAGGATCAAAAAGCCCTGAAATATGCCAAATAACTGCTGATATTTTCGGTCTTCCTGTTAAAACTATCCAGACTAATGAAGCTGGCGCATTGGGTTCTGCAATTGTCGCTTTCACAGCTCAAAAGTGGTTCAAAAGCATACAAGAAGCAATTGACTCAATGGTGCACATCAGGCATGTGTATATACCGGATATGAAAACTCATGATAAGTATATGAGCATCTATCATTCTCAATTTATCAAGATTTTCAGCAAACTTCTGCCAATATACAGAAAAAGCATATAGGAGGTTGATATGTCGCATAAATACAAAGGTTTTGAACCAAAATGGGTAGACAGGGAATTTCCAAAAGATTCATACAGATCCATTTTCAAATGGGGTGATCCTAGGCATATAAAGGCTCCCAATGAAAATTTGTATAAACTTATTAAACAGGTATTTCATGTTGATGATGAATTCTTCAAAGAGTATAAAGAGAATCTTGGTTTTGATAAAGTTCAATTTGATATCCCTTCAAATCTGGATCAGCTACATATTAATGCTTTCAAAGAGATAGTCGGACATGATTTTGTCCGTACAGACGATTATTCAAGGCTTTCAGTAGCATATGGGAAGACCATGTATGATGTGTTAAGGTTAAGAAACAAGAAAATTGAAAACCTTCCTGATGCAGTAGTATATCCCGACACAAAAGAGCAAATAGAAAAAATAGTGGAATATTGTTCTGTATACAAGATACCTATATATGTTTATGGAGGAGGATCTTCAGTAACAAGAGGAGTGGAATGTGTTAAGGGAGGTATATCCCTTGATATGAGATTAAGGTTCAATAAAGTCATACTGTTTAATGAAACTGACCAGACCATTACAGTTGAAGCTGGTATGAGTGGCCCAAAACTTGAAGAAGTATTAAATAATGCTAAAAAACTTTTTGGTGCAAAAAGAACATATACATGCGGACATTTCCCTCAAAGTTTTGAATATTCATCAGTTGGAGGATGGACTGTTACAAGAGGAGCAGGCCAAAACTCAACATATTATGGCACAATATCCGATTTAGTAATACATCAGTCTTATGCAACTCCGATTGGAGTTGTCGAAACAGATAAATACCCTAGAAAAGCAGTCGGTCCTGATCTTGGGCAGATTATGATGGGGTCGGAAGGAGCATTCGGTGTTTTGACCCATGTGACCTTAAGAGTATTTAGGAATATGCCAGAAACAATAAAGAGGTTTTCATACATGTTCAAAGACTGGCAGACTGCGCAAGAAGCTGCTAAAGAGATAATGCAGTCGGAAGCAGGATATCCTTCAGTATTCAGGCTATCTGACCCTGAAGAGACTCAGATAATGTTAAGGCTTTATGGGGTCACAGAAAGCCCTTTGAGGCATCTATTTGATATAAAAGGTTTTAAAGAAGGGGAAATGTGCTTGTTTTTAGGTTTTACAAATGGGGAAAAAGGATATTCAATTAACTGTGCTAAAAATATCAGAAGAGTCGCAAGAAAGTTTAATGGCATGAATCTGACAGGAGAAGTAACAAAAGCATGGGAAAAAGGCAGATTTACAGACCCATATCTAAGAGATACTTTACAGGATTTCGGAATAGTGACAGATACGATGGAATGCAGTGTGAACTGGAGTAATATGTCATATGTTCATGAACAAGTCAGAAAGTATTGCAAATCCAGACCGGATACAGTATGTATGACCCATATGTCACATGTATACCCGCAAGGAGCGAATCTATATTTCATATTTATTGCTAAAATGAGTGATCCTGATGAATACAAGACATATCATGCTGGAATACTTGATGCTATACAGAAGTCCAAGGCATCAATGAGTCATCATCATGGAATTGGCAAGATGTTCGGTCCATGGCTGGAAGGATCTATTGGGAAAAATGAATATTCAGTATTCAGAGCTTTAAAAAATCATTTTGACAAGGATAATATAATGAATCCCGGGGGGACATTGGGATTTGATATACCAAAAGAACAGCTGAGATTCCTAAAAGAAGATGATAAAGTAAATTTATAGTATGCAATTTGAAATAGTATTACTTCTTGTACTTTTTGCCTATCATGTCTTGAATGATCAGATAACTGCTATACCAATCAATTATGGGCTTTAAGTTGTCTGCATCAACATAATCTACGCCTGTGAAGAAAGCATCCACAAGTTTTTTATCCTCATCAGAAATTTTCTTGTTATCTTTTTGCTTTGACTTTTTCGTCATATTAGCTATAGTACTAAAAAGCAGTTTGTCAAAACCTTTCAGCTTCTCTGGAGCAGTACCACCGCGTAAATAGAAAAAAGGCATCTGGTTTAGAAGATTGCTTTCGATTATTTCCTTTTTATACTGTTCAGATGAAGCACTCATACCAACCCCAATAACTGCTTCAATGTTATATCTTCTCATGGCTTTTTTGATATCATATAGTTTTGAAGCCCTTATGCCTGCCATATATAAGATGGATTCGCCATGAGAAATTTTCTCTGTGGCTTCTTCGTATGATAAACAGGGCAGCCTAAACTTAGCTGCGAGCAGTTCAGCATACTTTTTTGTGAATTCAGTTTTTGTCCTGTAAACTATATACTTGAGCATTCAATCCACCTCTTATGTGTAATCATACATTGCTTAAGATGCTTCTTACCAATGCATTTTCCCAGTCTTCATCATATATTATCTGAGTACCGTTTTCTATAGATTCTTTATAGATTTCATCAGAAAATTCTTTATTCATTGTCTTTAGATAGGCATCAGCAGGGTTTATGCATATTGCCTTATTTCCAAGATGAAGAAGAATATCCGGAACATCTGCAAACTTCAGAATATCTGGAATTAGTATACTTTCAGACCATTCAAAAGAAGGTTCGACAGCAATCGATTCATATGAACACAAAGGTTTTACTGCTATTACTTTTTCAATATCATTCTTAACTAAAAAAGCAGCAATTAATGCTGAAGTCGCTCCTATCCCATAACCGGCTAAAGTTATTTTTGTTGAATATTGTTTTGCATAATTAATAGCTATCAGAATATCTCTTATTCTGTAACCCATTATTGGACGGTTGTTGTATACCGAGATATATGTCAATATCCTCTCAATTCTGTTCCATGATGCTGCATCGTATGTCGTATGCTGCATATCGAGTTCCCCAAGACCTGATATGTCAAAAGACATGACGGAATGTTCATTTTTAATAGGTGTTCTTTCGAGAAATCCTATTATCTTGGATAAAGGTCCTTTTTTATTGAACTGCGCCCATGCCCCTTGTTCTCCAAACCATAATAACAAAGGCCTTTCTAGCATATCATCCCTAAAAGCATGAATTAAAGGCATCTCACAATCATTGGAATGAGTAATGACCGTATTTCTAAATCTGTGGCACCATCTTAAAGGCAGCTCAGATAAAGGCTGTTCACAAATAGTTAAAGGTTCTGTTTTCATACTTGGTATATCCAGAATGTCATTAAGTTTCTGCTGTAAAGACTCATAGGATAATGATAATCTATTTTTCCTAAGGTTTATTGCTGTATCTCTGTTTATTGTATGCATATTGACCTGAAGTGATGGATAACAAGAAAGCTGCTCTCTTTTTAAGTGCACTATTTCATCTTTGCTGTATAAGAGATGTTTTGTATCTGTATACTGCAGCATGTTCATATGTTTGATAGTCTCAAGAGCCATTGTCGGGCTATATTTATGTCCTGTACCTTTCTCAATATACATTTCAACATTATTCTCTTTGCCATATAGCGAATATATATGCTTTACTCTTTCATAAATTTTCTGAGTTACTCTGTAGTCAAAGACTTCATCTTTTTCACCTGCTGTTATGAGGAGCTTATCTGGAACGAAAGATGCAAGAATGGAAGCAGTGTCCACCCCTAAATGCGCGAATCCTTTTCCTAAAGTCTCAGGACAGGAAGTGTAAAGGTCATTGAATTTATCATCCTGATTGTTATTTATACAGCAAACCGGAGCTAAAAATGAAATCCTGTCATCCAAAACTGCAGTGTATATTGAAGTAATGCCACCTCCTGAAACACCGGTAATAGATACTTTTTTAGAAGTATCACAGTTATCAAGCCCATATACATAGTCTACACAAGCCATTGCATCTGCAATAAAGTAGGTCTGGCTCCATATGCCGACAAGCCATCCGGAGTACCCGTTTATAAAATGATCATTCCTGTAAGCAAGCTCGCCAGAGCAGCCAGGAGGGCAGAAGGAAACAGCTATGTATCCGTTAGTAGCAAACATCTGTGCAGGGATATAATAATTATCCATGAACTTTGAGCTGTGGCCTGTCGGACATATTACTGCCGGGAAAGGGCCTTTTCCTTTTGGAATATACACAGATGCGTTAACCTGCCATCCTAAAAGAGAGTTGAAAAGAACATTTTCTATCCGGAAGTTATCAAACTCGAAAGCTGAAACTAAAACAGCATTCAATTCTCTCTTATCAAATAGAATTTTTGGGAAGGAGTTTCTAATAACACTTTTTATTCTTTCTTTCTCAGTTTCCCATGCTTTTTTTGAATTAATACTATATAAATCTGGCTGGTTTTGATTAAGAAGCTGAGTGCTGTAACTGATTATCTCATTTTCAAGCTGTTTTGAAGCTTTAACAGCATCTTTAAGGATTCTGTATTGTGCCATAAATATCTCCTATTCTGTTATTTTGCAGGTTTGCATGCATTATGACTTACTTCTGTATTTTTAGCAGAAGAATACATTTCAGCAAGTCGTCTGATTGAATTGTCTCCCTCTTTACTCAATGAATAATGGGTCCATTTTCCCTGTTTGAACTTATCCACAAGACCTGATTCATATAAAATCTTCATATGATGCGAAAGGGTAGGCTGTGTAATATATAGTTTTTCAAGTAGGATGCATGCACATTTCTGACCATCTGAAAGCAGTTCAAGGATTTTCAGCCTATTCTCATCGCTTAATGCCTTAAAGACTGCAACATCCTGTTTGTATTTATCCAACATGTCTTCACCCCAGTATAGTATTTCTTTTATTTTATGATTTGTATTGATACATGTCAATGTAAACAGACATAAAAAACCGGCCTTTAAGCCGTTCTTACAAAAATTACTATTTATTTATCGGAAGCTTCGCAACCACTTCACCAATATCGTTTATCATACCTGTCTCGGTGAATCCGTAGGAAGCATACAATCGTCGAGCAGTATCGTTCTTAGGGTCATATGACAGACATATTGCTTTAGCTTTACCTTCGGGAAACGTTTTAATAAGGTCAATTACTCTGGCAAATGCTTCTTTTCCATACCCCTTTCCCTGATACTGTCGTCCTATCATAAAACTTACGACTTCATAACAGTTCTCATGATAAAATTTATTATCCTTAGCATATTTATGGACCAATATAACTATTCCTACAACAGTCTGAAAGTTATATACCGCATATGCGATAGGGGGGAATTTGTCATTAGTTGCAGCCACATAAGCCTGTGCTAGTGCATATACGTTGCTGTCTATGAAATTCTGCTGATCCTCTGTTACATCCAATGACAGGCACTCTCTGAAGTTTTCCCATGTTATCTTCTTTAATTCAACCATTAAAGGTCCCTATCCTCCAAATAATTATGTTTAATGAATTGTACTTCTCTGTTTTATCCGTATCAATACCGTTTTTCGGGCTTTTTTTAGGCAAATTAAGCCAAAATACCGATTTGCTATAGATTATCAAAACATATTATTGATTTATGGTAATTTTGTCTTCCAACTGCGCATAAACCTTACATGTTATCCGCTGATGATTCCTGTCTGCTGCACTTAAACATAAGAACCTGCAGATAAAAAGCATAAGTAATATTGTTTATACTATATGAACAATTAAAATACAAGATAGTTTTTTATATTTTGCTTTTTATTTTTCCCATATGGTTTTTATGCTTTAAACAATAAAAAATATGTATAATAATAACTATAGAGGTGATGATGGGGATAACGGACGAGCAGGCAATACTTGCATCGCAAGATGAACGGGCATTTGAAGAGTTTTTAACAAAGAACAGAGGTTTTATAGTAAAATGCGCGTACGAAATATCCAAACGATATATAAATGAGCATGATGATGAGTGGTCAGTTTCCATAATGGCTTTTCATGAAGCTGTTCGAACATATGATTTACAGAAGGGATCTTTTTTGTCATATGCATCAGTTATTATCAAAAGAAAACTTATAGACCATTTCAGATCAGAGAGCAAATACAATCAGGAGATATCTGTAGATCCATCGGTCTATGATATGGAACCTGCTGAAGATGACGAGAATGCAGCTATTAAAGCACAGCTTGCTGAAAAGCTTGCAATAAGCAGGGAAGATGCTTTGAAATATGAGATTCAGGCTGCAAACATATTATTCAAAGAGTTCGGGTTTTCTTTCTTCGATCTAGCTGAAACTTCTCCCAAATCTAAGAAAACTAAGAATGCTTGTGCCTCTGCTGTAAGATTCATACTGGAAAACATAGAGATCTTGAATGAAATAAATCAGAAAAAGCTATTACCGATTAAAAAAATACAGGAAAACACAAAACTACCCCGAAAAATTCTGGAACGTCATCGTATATATGTAATAGCGGTGACACAGCTATTGTCCAATGACTTTCCGTGGCTGGCTGAGTACGTATCATATATCACGAAGGGAGGTAAATGATATGAAGGCTGTCATAGTGGATGTTAGAAAGAAAACTGCCGCAATGCTCTGTGATGATGGAAGCATCATAAAGATAAGAAATAGGAACTATACGATCGGTAAGGAGGTTGATGCAGGAATGACAACAAAAATAATGACAATTAAAACAGCAATAACAGTTGCAGCAGCAAGCCTGTTATTAGCTCTTGGCCTTGGGACATCATCATATTATGTACCTGCCAGGTATGTAAGCGTTGATATAAATCCTTCTATTGAGTATTCATTAAATATGTATAACAGAGTAGTTGATGTAAAAGGTGTTAACCAAGATGGGGAAAACATTTTGGAAGAATTAAATATAAAAGCTTTAAAGAATAAAAAAATAGAAGATGCTCTGTCAATGACTATATCACAAGCAGCTAAGGAAGGTTATCTGCAGGCAGAAAGCTCAGGGATTATGATAGCAACAGCAGCAAGGAATAACAATAGTGCAGAACAGCTGGCAGTAATGCTTAAAGAAACAGCTATGTCTGTAGTTGCAGCAAATAATTCTAAAGCATTAGTTATGGGAGAAGCAGTAGGTCTGGAAAGAGTTGAGGAAGCAAAAGAACTTGGTATAACTCCAGGCAAACTAAATCTTATTGAAAAGCTGATAGAAAGCTCTGAAGATCCTGAAAGTGTAAATAAAGAAGACTGGCTTGATAAATCCGTACAAGAAATAATGGAACAGACTAAAGAAAATACAGATAAAATCCAGGAGAACAGGCCATCTGAGACGCCAGGCCAGGAAAAAGATGATGTAAAAGAAACACCAGGGCAGGAGAAGAAGCCAGACACTAACAATGATAATGGACGAGGATAAAACCAATATTCAATCTCAAACCTCGTTTATTATACACAGAACAGATTCCCTCTGTTCTGTTTCTTTTTATAGAATTCTCAAGCTCTGTGTAAGGTAATCCTGAAGAGCGTGGACTTTTCAAGGTTTTCTGAAGATGAATGATGATGAGGCTGAATAGAACCCGTTAAATCTGGTCCAAGAGTAGAATACCCTATAGTAAATGAGGTTTTCAGTACCGAAATCTACATTAAAGGATACTTTACCGTCTGAATACAAGCTTGTTTCAATCATCATTGGAAGTCTGACATCAACCATACTTTCATATGTGCAGTCATCTCTGTAAATTGTGACATTATCGGGATATGGCTCACCAAAGTCAATGCTTATAAGTGTACCTTGCGGTACTACATCACCCCACATTTCGTAACCATAGGGATTATCATACCTGAAATAATCATAATATTGCGTACCGTTGTAAGTTTCCTCATATAGTTGGTCAGTTTCAGGGATAGGGTAAGATTTCTTTTCCCAGACAAAAAAACCTGCTCCCAGTTCATGGTCTTCCTTTAATTGGTTGTCATAGTAGTATGTTCTCATATTTGTCTCGATCCACCAGAATTGTGTATCAGCCAAGGAATCATTAGCGCTGGAATTTTCCTGATTTGATGTATCAGACGGACTTATTGAAAATGGGTCGCCATATTCGTCGAATCCGTTATTTGGTGGATTTTCATCATTACATCCAGTTGTAAATGACAACAAAACTATTAATATGCACAATAACAGTATAAATTTCTTCATTTAAATACCTCCGATATATTTTTTAAATTTATATAACATATTTTTTTACATATGGTTATACGACAGGAAGGATTATTATGCGTGACTAATAGATAAGAGCATTTTACCATGTCGAAATCCAATGATATCCCACATATCTTTGCACAATACGAATCCATATTGCTTCCTTTTCCTATAAATAGAATTCTACTACTTGGATATTACTTGTCAATAAGGAAAATTTATTACTTTACAGAGGGAAGTAATAAAAATATATCTTTGCTACCCCAAAATTAATGAAAGATGTTTCGTATATATGTAATAGAGGAAAAGGAGGCAGTACAAAATGGATAAAGAAACGATGAGCATTAAAACAACAAGTATCATACTGGGAGTAATAATGCTGTTTGTGCTTGTATTCATGGTAGCATCCATTTTCATCTATTAGCACTAATGATGACGCTCGATTCCCATATAAACTGCCCCGTTTATATGTCCTGAAGAACAGATAATATCTGTTCTTCTCTCTATATGGGATATTTATGGAAGCCGTGAGCATTGATTCGGAATTTGATATTGACATCGTTATGCATATAATGATATATTTACTTCGGTTTCTGAGTCGTGTTTTAAGCAGGCTACATGAACTTCTTGACCGCTTCCTATACTGGAAGCTAAGGCCAGACGGACAGCCGGGTCAACTGCCGATTGCAGCGTAAGCTGCTTATTGACTGAGTTAAGAGCTCAGATTTTGTAAGATGGCCCAAAGGCCAAAAGTGTATAGGATACACACTTGTAAAACGGTCAATAAGAGTAGTAAAAGTAGTTCTTGCTATATAGACTCTGAAACAAAAGCTGCTATGCACGCGCTCCCAAAAGGAAAGACTGTTTTACGAGGATGTATCAAGAATGTTGGTATATCCTGTTTTTTTTGGAGGTTGATGTGGACGAAAAGATGAAATTATACGGATTCAATAATCTGACAAAGACTTTAAGCTTTAACATTTATGATGTATGTTATGCAAAGTCCGAACGTGAGCAAAGAGATTATATCGCTTATATAAATGAGCAATATAACTCGGAAAGGCTCACTAATATCCTGACGAAAGTCACTCAGATGATTGGAGCCACTGTTCTTAATATAGCCAAGCAGGATTATGAACCCCAAGGTGCAAGCGCTACTTTTTTAATCGCAGAAGAAGCCATGGTTCCGCATAAGAACAGAGAAATAGTAGGTCATCTTGATAAAAGCCATGTAACAGTACACACATATCCAGAGTATCACCCTGACACATCGATAGCAACTTTCAGAGTTGATATTGATGTTGCGACATGCGGAGAGATAACTCCTCTTTCTACATTAGATTTTTTAATAGGCAACTTCGATTCGGATATAATTACAATGGATTACAGAGTAAGAGGATTTACTAGAGATATAACTGGAAGAAAACTTTTTATAGACCATGCTATTACTTCCATACAGGATTATATAGACCAAAAGACATTGGAAAGATATGATGCTGTAGATGTGAATGTATATCAATCAAATATATTTCATTCAAAGATGATGATTAAAGAGGTAGATTTGCAAAACTATCTTTTTAATACTGATGTTTATGAGATCGCGCCTAAAACGAGGCTTGCAATTACGAACAGTCTTCGCCGTGAAATGATAGAAATATTCAGCGGCATAAATGTTTACTAAGGTGGGTGAAAAATGACTCTTACAGACCAGAACCGCGCCCCTTTATACGAGGCGCTTGAAGAACTTAAGACGATGCACATCGTTCCTTTTGATGTTCCAGGGCATAAAAGAGGAAAAGGCAATAAGGATCTGGCAGACTTTTTAGGAGCAAAATGTCTTGCTGTGGATATTAACTCTATGAAGTATCTCGACAATATTTGCCATCCGACAGGAGTCATCAAAGAAGCTGAAGAGCTTACAGCTCAGGCTTTTGGTGCAAAGCATGCATATTTTATGGTAAATGGGACAACTTCTGCTGTGCAATCAATGGTCTTATATGTTGTTAAAAGAGGAGACAAGATAATACTTCCAAGAAATGTACACAGAAGCGTTATTAATGCGTTTGTTTTGTGCGGAGCAGTACCCGTGTACATTAATCCTCAGATTAACAGCGATCTTGGAATATCATTGGGAATGGCATACAATGATGTGGTTAATGCTATAGAACAGAATCCTGATGCAAAAGCAGTGTTTGTGAATAATCCTACTTACTATGGCATATGTTCAAATCTTAGAAAGATTACTGAACTGGCCCATAAGCACAACATGCTTGTGCTGGTTGATGAAGCACATGGCACTCATTTATATTTCGGTGAGGATCTACCGGTTTCTGCTATGGCTGCAGGAGCAGATATGGCTTCTGTGAGTATGCATAAATCAGGCGGATCTCTAACGCAGAGTTCTCTTCTTCTAAGTGGAGATAATATAAATTCTGATTACCTGCGTCAGGTTGTCAATCTCACTCAGACGACATCTGGCTCTTATCTTCTGATGTCAAGTTTGGATATTTCGAGAAGAAGACTGTTTCTTCATGGTAAAGAAATTTTCAAAAGAGTTTCTGAACTGGCACAATATGCCAGGGATGAGATTAATGAAATAGGCGATTACTATGCATATTCTAGGGAATTGGTTAATGGAGATACTGTGTTTGATTTTGATGTAACAAAACTTTCCATCAACACATCCGGAGTAGGACTTGCGGGTATTGAAGTATTTGATCTTTTAAGAGATGAATATGATATTCAGATTGAATTTGGAGATTTAGAGAATATACTTGCATATATATCGGTCGGAGACAGCGACAAGAATATCGAACAGCTTATAGGTTCTCTGTCAGAAATACGCAGACGGTATAAAAAAGCGAGAACATCATCACTTAAACATGAGTATATTAATCCAGTAGTGGAAATGTCCCCTCAGGATGCATTTTATGCAAAAAAAATAAGTATGGATATTAGGAAAACAGCAGGAGAGATATGTGGAGAGTTCGTCATGGCTTATCCTCCGGGAATACCCATACTTGCACCAGGAGAACGGATCACCGAACAGATAATAGATTACATTATATATGCCAAGGAAAAAGGATCTTTAATAACAGGGCCTGAGGATATGCATATACAAAGGCTAAATATTTTACAGGGAGGTCGTTAAGATGGAGTTTTGGTATAGTGAAAAGCATACTGAGAATGTTTATCTTTCTATTAAGGTTGATAAGCAGTTATACAGTTCGACCAGCCGTTTTCAAAGGATAGATGTTTTCGAATCATTGGAATTCGGAAGATTTCTTGCACTGGATGGATTTATGATGCTTACAGAGAAAGATGAATTCATATATCACGAAATGATAACTCATGTACCTATGGCTGTAAATCCGAATATAAAAACAGTCCTTGTAATAGGAGCAGGTGACGGAGGCGTATTAAGAGAGCTTACTAAATATCCTTCAATCGATAGAATTGATGTTGCTGAGATAGATGAGGAAGTTGTGCGGGTATGCAAACAGTTCCTTCCTAAAACAGCATGCGGTTTTGAAGATAGAAGAGTTAATATGTATTATCAAGATGGAATGAAGTTTATTAGAAGGCATACAGGGGAGTATGATCTTATAATCGTAGATTCCACAGATCCATTCGGCCCAGGAGAAGGATTATTTACAAAGGAATTTTATGGTAACTGCTATAACGCATTGAAAGAAGACGGTATCATGGTAAACCAGCATGAAAGCCCGTTTTATGAAGAAGATGCAGCAGCTATGAAAAGAGCTCATAAAAGGATTTATGATTCCTTCCCGATAAGCAAGGTCTTTCAAGCATTTATTCCAACATATCCTTCGGGACACTGGCTTTTTGGATTCGCATCTAAAAAATATCATCCAGTCCATGACGCTAATGAAAAAAGATGGGAATTATTCGGAATAAAAACACGTTACTATAATTCAAATCTTCATAAAGGAGCATTTTATCTACCAAACTATGTAGAGGAGATGTTGAAAAATGTCGAATAACATGAATAGCTTTATTGGATGTGAGAGCAATTACAAAAATGCTGGAATAGTATTATATGGTATTCCATTTGATAATACTACATCATTCAGGCCAGGAACAAGATTCGGTAGCAATGCTATAAGGAATGAATCATACGGTCTGGAAGAATATTCTGTATATCAGGACTCAAGACTTAGCGATTATGCAATTCACGATGCAGGTGATTTGGAGTGTCCTTTTGGCGATACATCGGGTTCTTTATCAATAATTGAAAAGTTTTCAAAAAAAGTCGTTAAAGACGGCAAAATACCTGTAGCCTTGGGAGGAGAGCATCTTGTTTCATATGCATGCATAATACCCATCGCGCAAAAGTATCCTGATCTGGCAGTCATTCATTTTGACGCTCATACTGACCTAAGAGATGATTACTTAAAGCAGAAGTTCTCACATGCAACTGTAATGCGAAGGATTTCTGAGATTGTTAAGGATAAGAATATATATCAATTCGGGATAAGAAGCGGGGAAAAAGAGGAATTTGATTTTGCTGAAGCTCATACAAACATGCATAAGTACGATTTGGAGGGATTAAGGGGGATGCTCAAAAAACTAAAAGGTATACCTGTATATTTCAGTCTGGATCTTGATGTTCTTGATCCTTCTGTTTTTAGCGGCACAGGAACTCCTGAGCCTGGAGGAGTGAGTTTTAAAGAGCTTCATAATGCTGTATTGGCTCTAAAAGAATTAAACATAGTTGGAGCTGACATAGTGGAGTTATCGCCTCATTATGACATTTCAGGAGCATCTACAGCTGCTGCATGTAAAATAACTAGAGAAATCTTATTAGCTATAGGAGGTAACATCAATGAGTAGAGTAATGGTAATCGGATGTGGGGGAGTTGCTAATGTTGCTATAAGAAAATGCTGTCAGAATCATAAAGTGTTTTCTGAACTGATGATAGCAAGCCGGACAAAATCCAAATGCGATGATCTGAAGAAGAAATTGGAAAATATGCAGACTAAAATACATACAGCTGCAGTAGATGCAGATAATGTAAACGAACTTGTAGCACTTATTAATTCATATAAACCGGATACAGTATTGAATCTGGCATTGCCATATCAGGACCTTTCCATCATGGATGCGTGTCTTGCAACAAAAACTAATTATGTTGACACTGCTAATTATGAACCTCTTGATACTGCAAAATTTGAGTACAAATGGCAGTGGGAGTATAATGACAGATTTAAAAAAGCTAATATTACTGCATTATTGGGCAGCGGATTTGATCCTGGTGTAACTTCTGTTTTTTCAACATATGCTCAAAAGCATTATTTTGACGAAATTCACTATATTGACATACTGGATGCAAATGCCGGCGATCACGGATATCCTTTTGCAACTAATTTCAATCCTGAAATAAATATCAGGGAAGTAACAGCAAAAGGCTCCTACTGGGAAAAAGGCAAATGGATCGAAACAGAGCCAATGGAAATTAAGAGAATATATGATTTTCCTCAGATAGGCCCAAAGGATATGTATCTTCTTCATCATGAGGAGATTGAAAGTCTTGCTGTTCATATAAAGAATCTCAAGAGAGTAAGATTTTTCATGACTTTCGGGCAGAGTTACCTGACTCATTTAAAGTGTCTGGAAAATGTAGGTATGACATCAATAAAACCAATTGAATATAATGGCGTGCAGATAGTGCCTTTACAATTTTTAAAAGCACTGCTTCCAGACCCAGCCTCATTAGGTTCAAGGACAAAAGGGAAGACTAATATCGGCTGCATATTCCAGGGAATAAAAGATGGTAAACCAAAAAAACTATATATTTATAATGTGTGCGATCACGAGGAATCCTACAAAGAAGTGGAAAGCCAGGCCATATCCTATACTACAGGCGTACCTGCAATGATCGGAACGATGATGGTTGTGAATGGTACATGGAGAAAACCTGGAGTATTTAATATGGAGCAGTTTGACCCTGATCCATTTATGGATGCGCTCAACAAATGGGGTTTGCCGTGGCAAATCGATCATAATCCTGTTTTGGTAGACTAGATGGCATTTGATTTAAAAGACATAAATACTCCTTGTTATATTGTTGATGAAAAAAAGCTTATCCATAATCTAGAGATATTAAAAAGAGTGGAAGAAGAAGCAGGCTGCAGCATTCTGCTTGCCCAGAAAGCCTTTTCCATGTTTTCAGTCTATCCGCTTTTGGGAAAATATATTTCAGGAACTGCAGCTTCAGGATTATATGAAGCAAAACTAGGACATGAATATATGAATAAAGAAAACCATATTTTCTCTCCAGCATATAAAGAAGAAGAATTTGATGAGATTTTAAATATCTGCGATCATATTATATTCAACTCATTCTCTCAATGGGCGAAATTCACAAGCAGGGCATTAAGAAGCAATAAGCAGTTCGGTATCAGGATTAATCCGGAATATTCCACTCAGGACCATGCTATATATGATCCGTGCTCTCCATTCTCCAGGCTTGGAGTCACAAAGGATAATTTCCAGGAAGAGCTGCTTGAAGGCATATCCGGTCTTCATTTTCATACTCTTTGCGAACAAAATTCTGATGCACTGATTAACACTGTCAAATCAGTAGAAGAAAATTTCGGTAAGTATCTAAATAGAATGAAGTGGGTTAATTTCGGAGGAGGACATCATATAACAAGAGAAGATTATGATGTGGAAGGTTTGATATCCTGTATAAAGGATTTTAAATCCAAATATAACATAAAGGTATATCTTGAACCAGGAGAAGCAATTGCTTTAAATTGCGGTTATCTTGCAGCAAAAGTAATAGACATAGTGCATAACAGAATGGATATAGCCATACTTGATACTTCAGCGGCATGCCATATGCCTGATGTGCTGGAAATGCCTTACAGGCCTAATGTGATTGGTTCAGGAAAACCTTATGAGAAAAAAAACACATACAGATTTGCAGGACCAACATGTCTTGCCGGAGATGTAATAGGTGATTACTCCTTTGATGAGAAACTGGAAGTAAATGATGTAGTATTCTTTTGCGATATGGCTATTTACACTATGGTCAAGAATAATACATTTAACGGGATGGCTTTGCCCTCTATTTATCTAAGTCATTATGATTCAGAGCTTGAACTTATTAAAAAATTCAGTTACGATGATTTTAAGAACAGACTGTCATAAACAGTTACTTGTAAATACAAGACAGCTTTTATCAGAATTCCTTTTTATTCATTAATATTTCTCATAGAGAATTGTTTCCTGAATTCATGTATTAACTACATACATAAATGATTATGATATTAGTGTTACAGATGCTGTTTGTATTTTTGCGTAATATACTGTATATTATAAGTATACATTAGAATACCATGCTTACGGAGATAGTCATGAATCAGTATAGAACATCGCAAATAGCAAAAATGATGGATATTCATACAAATACTGTACGGTTATATGAGGAAATCGGGTTAGTTTCACCAACACAAAGACTAATAAACGGATACAGGATTTTCAATGACCGCCATGTACTGCAGTATACCCTTGCAAGACTGGCTTTAAGTATGGATAAAAGACATAAAACAATCAGAAAGACTGCAATACTCATATCAAAGTCAGTAGCATCTGGCAATAACACAGAGACAGCTGTGCTAATGAATATCCTTATTACTGGTATTGAGAATGAGATGAGTAATGCAAGAAGTATCAAGGATAAGTACAATCTTGTAATTACAGGCAAGGAACAAAAGGAAAAAAGCATTTATCTTACAAGGAAGAAAGCTGCACAATATATAAACTCATCCCCTGATGCAATAAGGAACTGGGAAAATAAAGGGTTAATACAGGTTGTGAGAAAGTTAAACGGATATAGGGTATATATTGATGATGATATAGAAAAAATGAGGATAATTAAACTTCTGAAAGGATTAGGATATTCATTAGATGCAGTGAAAGAAAGGTTAGATATATTAACTGCAGAATTAGATGATGAATCAATATATCTATACGGACAAAGTAAGGAATACAAAAAACTTATGAAAGACTGTGACATATATCTGATAGATATGGAAAAGGCAAAAGAAATATCAATAAAAATGGAAAACATTATAGAGTCTTTGAAATTATTTGATATATAAAACGCACAATCTGTTTTCAAAGTCTGCAGTTAGAGTTATATCCATGCTGTTCATTTTTTCAAAAATTGTAATACATCCATTTTCATTTTGACTATCAGGGAGAATACCATTTACCTTATTCAGTTTCTCGAATAAATTAAAATTGAGAAAGCTTTTTTTATTTTCATCTATAGCTATATAAAAGAATTCGTTTTCAACAAGATCCTGGAACATATGGCTGCCAAACGAGAATTCTGGAGCAAATCCGATTTTTCTGTCTGAGTATTCACATATTATCTTGAAATTAGAGATTTGTGCAAAATTTACGGTGATTCCGAACTCATTTGAAGATGTTCCGATCCTTCCTGGCGTAATTAGCATTAAATTCTTTTTTGCTTCTTTAAAATATCTGTTAATCCTGCCTATAGCATAAGCAACAGAGCTTTTCATCTTATAAGACAGTTCATGATACCTCTCGGAACTGATATATATAATATAATCTATGGAGATTCTTGACATTTTCCCCATGAAGGAATCATAAGCTTTAAGTAAAAGCTCATTATCAGGGTAATTCGGGATTTGTCCGCTGATTCTGTTTTTCCATATGTACAATGGCCTGCACTGCAGAAGATTTATCAGGAAATCTTTTTCAGGTGTGAAATTAACTGTAAATTCAATATCAACTGATATTTTATACATATCACTCAAGATTCTTAATATGCGCGACATCGTATCCATAAGTTTTTTGTTGCTTACTACTTTATTACATGAGATATATAATACGTTCTTATATATTCCAGACTCATTCAAAGTACTTTCAGCAAGGCTGTCATGTTCACAAATAAGATCAGTATACCATCTGGGCAGTATCTCTAGAATTTCATTCAATTCAACTTCTCTGAACTGATTATCCTTCATGTCTATCAGGTCAATATATCGCTGAGAATACCTGTGTTTTTCCTCATCTGTTGTTAAAGTTGTTTTTTCTGGAGAATCTAGATTTACTAGACGAGGATAATCATTAGAAGTCCTGTCCACTGCTTTTGTGCCAAGTCCTGCAACTAATCTTAACATACCAGAAGACTCATCCAAATCCGCTGACCACCTGTAAAGGCTGTATGAAAATCCGATACCTGCAACACATGGCATATAGTAATTATTGAATCTTGTTCCACTTACTCTTTGTACAAGAATTGCCATCTGTTCTTCAGTTTTATCAATATTCCTTTTTACTCTGTACTCAAGCACTGACTCATTGAGCATACTTGCATAAACGCTTTTAACGGCATTTTCAAATCTAATTAGCCTTTCCTCTGGATCAGTATTAGTCGCGCAGAAGATTGAATCATACTTACCTGCAAATGCATTCGAATAACCATCTTCTAAAAATGAACTGGATCGGACTATTATAGGGATTTGACCAAAGTATTCCAGCATTCTTCTCCATTGAGCCCGTATATTTTCTGAGAAACGGCCCTGCATAATCGAACTTCGCAGCTCATCAGCCTTTGAAAAATAGTACTCATCTTTTTGTTGCAGTATATGAAGCGTCCAGAGTTTGTTTTCCACTAAGAAAGAATAAAATACATCAGTACCGATATAGAAAGAGTCATGAGGTTCTAAGAAGTCAGAAGCATCAGGTATATAGTTTTGCACTATTTTTCTTGCAAGAAGCATTCCACATGCTTTTCCTCCAATATTCCCGCTTCCTATCAATCTTTCCTTAATGAAAAATAAATCTTCACAACTGAAGTTATTTAAAATCAGTTTTTCGATATTCTCGTCATGAGTCATCATACTTTTGATTATCAGAAGCATATCTTCTGTTGTTATAGCCTTATCTTTATGCTTCTGCCTCATATTCAGAATGAATCTTTCATAACTGTCCATGTTAAGCAGAGGAGCCTGTTTCTGTTCTTCGTGTAAAAGCTTATAGTATTTATATAGGTCAATACTGTCCATCAAAGGTAAAAACTGCATATCTTTTGTCATTTTATGAGGCAAAAACATGTCAGGTGAATATCTGTTCCATACTTTGATCGGATGAAGACAAAAATCATCTGAAGTTGAATGTACATCTAAAAGCAGCTGAGTCGTATCCTGGATTCTTGCAATAGTGGAATAATCATGATGACCTCTTAAAATCGGAAAGAATGCGACAGTATCCAGCTCAAACAGATATGGGCAGGTTACACAAAAGAAATTTCCCATCATCAGGTCAGTTGACCATATTGTCTGTAAGTCTGACAGGCAGTCAAATACATAAATCGCATCTAAGCCCTGATTCTCAATTATCTTTCTGGTCTGCATGGTGAAATTTTCAAATCCATGATTAGGGTCCAGTATATAAGTGTTTGTGGTATCCTTATCTGTAAGTATCTCTTCATGAGAAGCGAACCTTATGTAGTTTACTTTTTTCCCTTCTCTTAAACAATTCTGAACAAATATACGCACAAGCATAATATAGTCTTTCAGATCACTTACCTGTATGACTACATTATCTCCAAACCTGATATTATCTAAAAGAGAGTCCAAGCTGGGTATACCGAAGTTAATTCTCTCGAAAGCCGCCATTCCTAATACCTCATGAATATTATACAATAATAGGTGTTTTTCTGGCTATATAGTTGAATCATGAAAACTTGTTTTTAGTTTTGTCTTTCCTCGCAGCAGTTACTATTTTTATTTGTATTCCAAAAGATAACACTGTAAGTGATGATATAATAAGCAATACAGAGAGGTGAACGATGTTTTTTGAAATTATTGGGAAGAATGATAAATATCTGAGTTACAAAGACTATTTCATATTAGGGCCATCAGTTGCATACTGCATAAATTCAGAAGACATGCTGATGAATTTTGATTTATTCAATGCATCAGACAGCAATACTGGCAGTTTGCTTTTAAGATCGTCAGATAATGGCAGCACATGGGTAGAACAAGGTTTTATTGAAAAATCATATGTATACGATTTTAAAAACAGCTGGGTTAAAAGCGGCTATGGAGCATTGTATACTGATATTCATGCGAAAGTAATGATTTATGTAGCAAATGATACATACTGGGAAGAGAATAAGCTTGCATCCTTGTGGAGGATGAGGACTTTGTATTATAGGCTTTCCTTTGATGATGGGTATACATGGACTGATAAAAAATACATTATCCAGAAGGGGTCTTCATATAACTCTAAACAGTTCATTAAAGATGTCGAATTCGGAGTGAATATGGCTGCATCAGTGTCACCTGTTATAGTTCGTGCAAAAGACAACAGTCTTTTAGTTTCTGTGCAGATACAGATGCTGGATAAAGATGGTACTCTTTTGAACCCTACTGGTATGGGATATATGAAAGCAGGTGTTCTTAAAGCATTTTGGAACAGCGAAACTTTGGACTATGAATGGGACTTAGGGGAATATGTCACTGTAGGGTTGGATAAATCCGTCAGAGGGCTGTATGAGCCGACATACGGAGTGATAAATAATAATGAAATTATGATGATTATGCGTAATAGCAATTACCGCCAGTCAGACACTATTACAGGTGCAAAATTCTACAGTATTTCTGTTGATAATGGTTACACATGGTCAGAACCCGAAATGCTTCTATATGATGATGGCAGCATTATGTATTCTTCTTCGTGCATACCTAAAGTTCTTAATCACAGTAACGGAGATATCTATTACATAGGTGTTATCAATGAGGAAAACCCAAAGGGAAATCTGCCACGATATCCTTTATGCATTGCAAAAATCGAAAAAGAAACTAAGAGAATTATAAAAAAATCTGTTACGATTATCGACACTAAAAGAAAAAATCATGATCTGGAAGCTAATACATCAAATGTAGTGGACTACTCTAATCATGGGATTTATGAAGATAAAAAAACAGGAGATATAGTGGTTTTAGCTCCATATAGGGAGGATCTCACCAGGTACTCCTGTTATCTGAACAGATATGTAGTAAAGCCTGTATAGTTACTGGTTGTTGATTTTATTCAACTATTTTGTAGTAAGTACGTGCAGTAAGCGAATATACTGCAGTATAGAAAACTGTAAAAATGATTACTGTTGCAACTGTACAAATCACGAACAAAGAGACATTCGTAAGATTAAGTAATTCCAGCATCATCGTTATCATTTTGAATGCGAATATTATATGTACAATGGCTGATATAAGAGGTAGGAAGAAGACTGTCAAGACCTGGGACCGTATAGATTTTCTTACTTCCACTTTACTCATACCGACCTGCTGCATTATGTAAAACCGCTGTTTATCTTCATATCCTTCAGAGATCTGTTTATAATAAATTATCAGTACTGTTGCCATTATGAATAGTGCTCCAAGGAAAAGCCCTAAGAAGAACAATCCGCCATAAAGAGCATAAAAGTCGAATCTTTCTTCAGCTGTTGAATATATTTGAAAAGTAAGATTCTTATACTCATCTGTGCTTTCAAGCGTATCACGTAAGGTAGATACTAATTTAGTCTGTTTGTCTTCGTTTTCTATGACATCGAAACCGATAACATGAGACAATTTGTAATAATCACCATAATAATCTCCAAACTGATTGTGAATTTGGCTTATAATTTCCTCATCTTTTACGAATATGTAAACCAGCTTCATATATGAACCGCTAGTCTGAATTGTAAATCCAGGGTTTTCGACCATGCCTTTAACATGGAAATTCAGATCTTGGATCAAGAATTTATCTGAAATATCAATTTCATCAGGACTGTATATAAGTACATCTTCATCATTAAGAACGACATCAGAGCCTGTCTGCGTGATATATGATTCAATTGGAAAAAAGTAAGCAAGATACATCTTATCTATGTTTAGGGTGATATCAGTGCTTGGAAGAAATGTTTTTTCCTCCTTATTGAATTCCAGTGTGTATACCTTGTATCTGAATTCATTATATGCTTCTATTTTGTAACCGCTGTCTTGTACAATTTTTTTTACGGTATTGCTTACTGATTCTGACTCTTCCTTATTTGAAAATATGGTATTTATCCCTATATTTGTCGGGAATCTGTTATTGAGGACGTTGTCCTGACCGATATACAGACAAACTGTAGATGATAGCATTACAAGCACCATAGTAGAAAGAATACAGATATTAGCAAGACCGACTGCATTCTGTTTCATTCTGTAAATCATTCCAGATACAGATGTGAAATGGTTTGTCTTGTAATAGTATTTCTTGTTCCTTCTAAGGATTTTCAGCAAAACTATACTTCCTGCAGTAAAAAGACAGTAAGTGCCGATTATTACTAGAATAACCGCAATAAAAAAATAATTCAATGCAGATACAGCATTGTTGACTGTAATTGCCATAAAGTAACCTGTCCCCATGGTCAGAATACCAGTAGCAGCTATAATCCATTTTGATTTTGGTTCCTTTTCTCCGACATTTCCTCCTTTAAGCAGTTCGATAGGCTTGGATAAATGTATCTGGCGTATATTGTTTAGAAGAATCAGAGCTGAGATGATTGTAAAGAAAATAAAAGTTATATATATACCTTTAAGAGATATATTGAACACAAATCCAGTACCTGCTCTTAGAATTTTAATAAGTAGAAGCAGCATTAATCTGGAGAAAAGAATCCCGAAGAAAATGCCTGAAATCATATTTATAAGATATGAGTATATATTCTCAATGGTCATAATTCTGGCAATATGTTTTTTCTCCATTCCAAGGATGTTGTATAAGCCAATCTCTTTTTTTCTCCTTTTAAGCAGAAAACTATTTGTATAAAAAAGGAAGATGACTGCGAATATGCCTATTACATATATACCCATGTTTAAAACAGTTCCTACTGAGCTTGAACCTTTCATTCCGGTTAGCCCTGGATTATAAGCCAAAAAGATCATTATATAAAACATCATAATTGTTATGATTGAAGTTATTAAGTAGGGGATATACATTTTGGCATTTTTCTTTATATTTTCGGCTGCGAGCTTGAAATACATAAAATTATGCATTGAACCCACCGCCTGTTGCAAGAATTGTTAGAGTATCGGATATCTTCTGATACAGTTCTTCATTTGTAGACTCACCTCTGTATATCTGGTGAAAAACTGTTCCATCACGCAAAAAAAGGACTCTGGAAGCGTGGCTTGCGGCTTTTATGGAATGTGTGACCATCAAAACAGTCTGACCATCTTCATTTATCTTACGGAATAGTTTTAGAAGAGAGTCTGTTGCTCTTGAATCTAGAGCTCCTGTAGGCTCATCAGCAAGTAAAAGTTTTGGATTAGTTATTATCGCACGTGCGATGGCTGTTCTTTGCTTCTGTCCTCCTGATATCTCATATGGATATTTCTCGATAATATCTTCTATTCCCAGTTTAATTAATACAGGCTTCAGAGAGGTATTCATCTTTTCAAATGACTTGCCTGCAAGAACAAGAGGTAAAAGTATGTTATCTTTAATAGAAAAATTATCCAGTAAATTAAAATCTTGGAAAACAAAACCTAAATTGTCGCGTCTGAATGCAGAAATTTCCTTTTCTGATATACCGACAAGAGCTTTCCCGTCCAGGAATACTTCACCTGAAGTAGGTTTGTCCAAAGCAGCTAAAATATTAAGCAGCGTGGTCTTGCCAGAACCAGACTCACCCATAATGGCAATGAATTCACCTTCATCAACAGAAAATGTCACGTTTGATAAAGCCTGGACGTGATGTCCTCCAAATCGTGATGTATACACTTTCTTAAGATTTTTAACATTTAAAATCATAGTATAACCTCCATGAAAATATCATATAAGGCAATTATCACAGATTGTCATTCAATCATCCATAATGCTTGCTTACAAAAAAAGACCTTATCTTACACTTTTGTAAGTTATTCGAATACCTGGTCGTTTAATGACAGATCAATGAAAACTTTGGTGCCTTTGCCAGGAAGAGAGTATATATCAATTTTATGAGACAGTCTTGTTAATATTTTCCTGCTTAAATAAAGGCCGATACCTGTAGATTTCTTATCAATCCTACCGTTGTAACCGGTATAACCTTTTTCACATATTCTTGGAAGATCATCTGGTTCGATTCCTATTCCTGTATCTTCGATAACTAATGTGAATTTACTTTGCTCTTTCATATAAATTGATATTTTGCCTTGTTGTGTGTATTTCAATGAGTTTGAGAGTATCTGTTCAATAACGAATAAAAGCCATTTTTCATCAGTTAGCACGCTAATGTCGGTAGGGATATAGTCAAGAGTAATTTTCTTCAATATGAACAACTTTGAATATTTTCGAATTGCCTGGCGTATAATTGAATCCAAAGGATATTTATGTATTATGAAATCAGCTGCATCAGATTCAGTCCTTATATACTGTAAAGCCATCTCTGCATACTGTTCTATTTTAAAAAGCTGCTGTTCAATTTCAATGTCATGTATTTTTTTTGACTGGAACAACAATTTTATTGCTGAGATTGGTGTTTTGATCTGATGCACCCATAATGTGTAATAATCGTTCAATTGCGATATGGTAAGCGATTTTTGCGAATCTATACTGCATTTTTCCTGATATAGTACATCAATAAGCTTCAAGTAATCATCTTCAATGATATTTTTCGGTTTTGGAAGGTTATCCTTGCTTATTGTTATCTTGTTTATCATTGCCAGAAGAGCTCGGTGTTTTTCACGGAATCTGAAAAAACTGATCAATGTTAATATCGAAGCCAGTACTATACAAAGAGAAGCAGCATATAAAACCGGTTCAACTGATACCGAGTAAAGGTATAAGACCAGTATGAATATTACTGTAAATATAATGAATAGGATAATGCTTTTAATATGATATTTTAAATACTCACAAAACAATTTCATGAAATAAGGTAACCGACTCCTTTTTTTGTTGTTATCACATTTAATAATCCTATACTTTCTAGTTTTTTTCTAAGCCTGTTTATATTTACAGTCAAGGTATTATCATCTATATAACTGTCTGTTTCCCATAACTTTGACATCAGCATGTCACGTGATACTGTTTTTCCGCTATTACTCATAAGAACCTGTAATATACGGAATTCATTTTTTGTCAGCTCACTTTTAATACCTTCATATTCAATTGTCAAGTTATTAGTGTTGAGAAGTAATCCTTTAACTATAATAAAATCCTCATCAGGTTTCATGTCATATGATCTTCTTAGAAGAGCATTGATTTTTGCAATCAGGACATCAAGATCAAAAGGTTTTGAAATAAAGTCATCTCCACCCATATTCATTGCCATAATTATATTCATATTATCTGCAAAAGATGAGATAAACAGTATTGGTACTTTTGATACTTTTCTTATCATTTCGCACCAGTGATATCCATTAAAATAGGGAAGTGAAATATCCATAAGAACAAGATGCGGCTTGTAATCTATAAAGAAGTCAAAGACATTTTTGAAATCACTAACTATCTGAGCATCACACCCCCATGTCTCTATCTGTTTTTTAAGAGAAGAAGCTATTATCAGATTATCCTCTACAATAAGAATCTTATACATATACAAGTCCTTTTACTGCATTTTATTCTATTTTACCATATAATAATTAAAATGTTTTTTTATGAGACTGCTTACATTCATACATGCTGATGTCTGCTCTTTGAAGCAAAGAATCAATTGTCTCACCTTTGCAGCATGTCGCTATCCCGAAACTCAATGTTATACCTTCAACACTCTCAAATTTGTAACCTGATATATCTGCTTCTATTTTCTTTGAAATATCTGTAATTCCTGCATAATCAGTATCAGGGCAGATGATTAAAAATTCTTCTCCTCCCCAACGTCCTGCAACATCAGACTGCCTCACTCGAGATGATATGATTTTGGATATATCAATCAGTACCTTATCACCAGTCAAGTGTCCGTATGTATCATTCACGGATTTAAATTGATCTATATCTGCAATAATAATAGAAAATTGCTTTTCGCAATTTCTGCTTTTCTGCATAAGTTCATATAAGGTCTCATCTAATTTGTGTCTGTTGTAAAGGCCGGTAAGCCTGTCTGTTATTGACATTATATGAAGCTGATTATTTTTAGTTACAAGAGATTCTTCAGCTTGTCTTTTGCTTTTCTCATAAAATACTATAAGCAGCGTCAAACATATACTGGCTCCGGAAATATTTACTATGGATATATAGTCAAAGACAGCAGGTTCCCAGTTTCTATGTGAAAAGATAATATACGCAAGTACTGATATTCCAAAAGACAGAGTAGCTATTCTGCCTTTCTTTCTGCCTAATATGAAATAAACGAATGGAGGGTATACTGCAAACCAAAATAAACCAAAATGATTATTCTTTACTAAATATATAAAGGATGCCATCAGAAAAGTAGCTAATATTACAGAGAAAAGAGAAGTAAGCTTCATATTATCAGTCTTATGGAAGAATATGATTGTAATTATTGATAATGACATTATAACAGTATGGAAGATTATGAAGGGAGGATAATCTGTTTTAATTATATTCAGAACTGCAAATACAATACATAAAACAGACATGGAGAAAAGAACAGCGTTTAGAAGATATGCTCTTCCGCAATCAGGATCATCCATTTGATATCTATTATTGTTTGAAAGGTATCTTTTCAGTATCCTATTTTTTTCAGCCAAAGAATCCGTCCTTTTCATATATTTACATTTTACTATTATACACTATCTGTTATAAGTTCAAGACAAAAATGAAAGTAAGGAAGAGCATTGTCCTGCAAAGAGGACAAACACCTATATCTGATAACTATTTATTTTATTTCTGCCTTGTTTCTTAGCCTTAAATAACGAATTATCAGCTTTTCTAATCAGGCTATCGATGGTTTCTCCTTTTGAGCAAGCTGCAGCGCCGAAACTCATAGTAATCTTGCCGACTATGCCGAAGTCTTTTTTGGCTATTTTATCTTTTATATAGACCGCAAGCTTATTTGCTTCAATTATATTTTTTTCAGGACAGATTATCATAAATTCCTCACCACCCCATCTTCCGACGATATCTGTACCTGAGATAGCAGATTTGAATATGTCAGCAATTTCCACTAAAACCTTATCTCCGACAAGATGCCCGAAGTTATCGTTTATGGTTTTAAAAAAATCAATATCCGCAATTATGATGGAAAAAGGCTTTTCACAGTCTTTGCTCTTTTTTAATGACTGGTATAGCACTTCATCAATCATATATCTGTTATACAGCCCTGTGAGCCTGTCTGTAACAGATATTACTTCCAGCTCCTTGTTCTTCATCATCAAGGACTCATAGGCATATTCTTTGCTTTTTTCATAATACATTACCATAAGAGCCAGACATATTATTGTTCCGAAAATGTTCAAGAATGAATGAACGCTGAAAAGGGCAGGTTCCCATTGTCTCGAACTTATCAGGATGTATACAAAAATCGTTGCAGAATATAAAAATGTAGCAATGTGTCCTCTTTTCCTTCCTAAAAGAAAGTAAACATAAGGAGGATAAGTTGCGAACCAGAATAACCCATAGAAATTATTGCCGACTATATAAATAAAAGAAGATAAAAATACTGTAAGCAGTATTACAGACAGTATGGTACAGATATTAAGATTATTAGTTGCATGAAAATATATCAAAGTTGCAATAGTTGCTATCATCAGTATAAAGTTCAATATTGGTATTACAGGTGTTACTGTTGCAACAAGATTGATGATTCCATATACAAAAAAAGCCAGTGACATGACTATCAGGCTTATATTAAGCAGATATGCCTTGCTGTAATCCGGATCATACTTACTATACTTGCCTTTATTTGTGATGAATCCTGACCATTTGTCTTTCAAATTCATTGATCCGTGACTCCAATTGCATGTCTTATTCATTATTATTACTATTATACACTATCCTACATGATATCAACAAACAGATCGGCAATATATGGATCAAGCGTTATCCCTGAAGCTTTCTTGATTTCCTTCAAAGCTTCATTTTTTGGTAAGGCAGAAGTGGTTTTTTTGTTTATAAGTGCATCATATGCTTCTGCAACAGCAATAATACGGGCGATTAGAGGAATCTCAGATTCTTTTAATCCCTTCGGATATCCAGAACCGTTCCATTTCTCATGATGGCAGTATACGCCTTCAGCTATATCCAGCGTGTCATCAAACAGATTCAATATTCTATATCCATGAACAGGATGAAGATGGAATTGTTCTCTTTCCTCGTCAGAATAATCATCCTTTTTGAGTATTTCCTCATCAAGCACTATTTTACCTATATCGTGCATATATCCTGCTAGTTTTACTTTTTTAACTAGCGGTTCAGAAAGTTTCATTGCTATAGCTATTTTCTCTGATAGTTCTGACACATTCTTGGAATGAATGACCTCTCTTGTGCTTCTTTCATGCAATGCAGTAATCAGATCCTTAAGTAGATTGGTATTGGTGCTTTTTCTGTTCATAACTTTTTCGCGGTACATTTTATTCTCAGCAATATTAATTGCCTGTTCAATTGTTGTTTTTTCATCTGTGATTGTCTCAGCACCAATGGATATGCTACACATTACAGCAGCAATTTTAGTATTATGTATTTCATCTTTAATTGTATTCATAGTAATGGATGCTTCTTCATGGCTGGTTTTTGGAAGAAGTATAATAAATTCATCTCCTCCGACACGAGCAATAAATGAATCGTCGTTAACATTCTTTTTTAGTATCTGTGCTGCTTTTACAATAAGTTTATCACCAGTATCATGTCCGAATATGTCATTTGTCATCTTAAGTCCGTTAATATCTGCGAATATCACTGAATATGGCAGACTACTTGCTATTCCAATCTGTTCAATTGTCTCTTCGAATTTTCTTCGATTTGGAAGTCCGGTAAGAACATCGTGATAACTTAAATACCGAATACGTTCCATATTCATTTTTTTCTGTGAAATATCTAAGAAAGTAACAACGGAGCCTATTACTTCGTCATTCTTATACTGAGGATAAGAATGGAATTCAACATATATGCTGCTTTTATCAGCTTTTAAGAATTCGCCGTTATCTTCATGCAAAGTCTGTCCTTTTTTCATATAGTCGACTACTCTGCATGCGCTATGCTGGTTATTTGTATTATCAAACAACAGATCATGCATTTTTTTGCCTAAAAGCTGCTCTTCTGTATCATAACCTAATATATTCAGACAGCTGTTGTTGCAAAAAGTGCATATGCCTTCAAGGTCTACCCCGTAAATAGCTTCAGCAGTAGAATTTAGTATTATCTGAAGCTGTTCTTTATTTTCTCTCAACTTTTCATTTGCAGCTATCAGCTTATCGGTTCTTTCATCCACAGTCTTCTCGAGATTACTGATTAGATTTTTCAATCTTCTAGTCATATGATTGAAAGCACTGGATAACTTTCCAATCTCATTGTCTTGAATGACAGGTATCTTTACATCGAGATTCCCATTGGAGATATCCGAAGCATATTGAACAAGATTATCTAGTGGTTTAATAAGCTTATCAGATAATATGTGATACAGGAGAAAGGATATAGCTAATGAAATAACTGTAAAAAGAATAAAAATACTCATATTTTCTTTAAATGAATCGAGATAAAATCTATGTGGAACTGAAGTAGCGATAACCCAGTTTATTCCGTCATGAGAATATTCGTTGAATGTATAATAGCTGCCCCGGATCAACCCGCCAAAAGAAAAAGATTTTTCTGATGTTTCCTTATATTTAAGATATTGATTGTTTATACTATGTTTTTCTATAGAAGAATCAGATAAAGACTGGCTAGTATTTATGTCAAAGAGCACTTTATCAGTATCTTTATCAATTATATATACTGCATCAGTATATGAATTAACTGTTTTTGTAATCTGACTTAACATGCTTTTCATGTCAATTTCAATATATAAAGCTCCAAAGAAGAAATCATTATCATCAAAAATAGGGAATATACTCCTGACAGTTGGGACTGAAGACCAATCAGAAATGCCTATTGGCAATGTGAAACTAGATGTTGCCGTTTTTGCTAGTGTTAACCAGTCTGACGAATCTGCATTTTGCACGTAAGCAGCAGAATTGCCATATATGACTTTTATTTCCTGGTTATCCTGTTTTATCGCTGTGTAGATATTATCATCTCTGTCCATGTATGCGAATACAGAAATGTTTTCACTGTGATTTTTCAAGAAATTGATAAGCATTGCATCCTTATCTGACTCACCAGTTAAGGGAATTATACCGCTGGATATCATATCTCTATATACTTTGCTTATATGGTCTGTAATGTCAATACTGTTGCGTACAATATTACATATATCGTTATTAAGGCTTGAACAAGCTAAATCCGCTTCTTTACGGGCTGCATCCATAGAATTGTTGAACAGAGTATATATAATTACTGTGAAGGCTATTATTACAAGAATAGTATAGACGATAATTACTACACTTTTAATTGATAATCCTTTTCTTTTATTTATATCATTTTCCAAATCAAATCCTCATTTAGCAATATTAATAAATCTAATTGGAAAAGGTCATGTGCGAACTGTCAGTAAATCATCGGTTAGCGTTAAATATTTTTGCAAGTACCACATCGCTTATGCAGTCATTCCTTTTTCGTCATAGCTGATAATAAAAGCATTATATCATACAATAAATAAAAGTGAATAATGAAAATGCATTAAAAATATGCGTTTTTGTTAATAAAACCTATTACAATTGCTGTTTTGCCACATATTAATTGCTTAAACATAAAAAGAAACTCACTATCTTTTAACAGTGAGTTCTTTTTTGACTTGTTTTCAGTACAGGTTAATTTCCTATACAAGAACCGCTTCGAAGGTTCTGTCTCTGTCCTGAGCCTCTGGCCATTGTACCATTGCCGCCCATTCCTTGTGAATTATTCTGCCTGGATCTTGTTCCAAAACCAAGGCCGATTCCAGCTTTATTGCCCTGCATACCTGTACCATCGCAGTTTGCCATGTTTGTTTCAAATGAAGCAAGCAGTGCATCAGCTTCTTCCTGTGTGAGTTCTCCGCTGGTGACCTTTTCATTAAGTTTGTCTTTTTTCATCTCAAGGATAATGGATTTGAATTCATCTGATTTACCTGTTTCAAAAGCCAGCATCCCAAATGTTTTTCCCGCTGACTTTCTTAATGTCAAAGCTTCTTCTGTTGTAACACCGCTTAAAGCAGAGTACGCTTCAGCAGGAGTCTTGTATTCAGTTGCTGCGACTCCGGCTACTGCTACAGCTCCAAGTGAGAGTATTACCAGTCCGATTATCATTAGTCTTTTTATCTTAGTCATTTTGTGACCTCCTTTTATATTGTCCGGCATCACTGCCTGCAACTATATAATATAGGTCATGTGTGACAAAAGTATGGCATTTTATTGCATTATTTATGAAATATCCAAAGATCATGTCACAAAAGCGTCACAAAAAGAGGAATGTATAATGGTATAATAAATATACGAGGTGTCAAATGACCAAGATACTTATTGCAGATGATAACCGACAGATTACATCTATTTTGGAGGAATACTCCAAAAAGGAAGGTTATGAAACCGTTGTTGTTTATGACGGCCTTCAAGCTATGGAAAAGATAAGAAGCAATAGCTTTGACATCGTTCTTCTGGATGTCATGATGCCTAAAATGGATGGATTTGAAGTTGTAAGAGAAATTCGAAAGGCTTCTGATATTCCGGTAATAATGATAACTGCAAGGGGAGAGGATTTTGAAAGGATTATGGGGCTTGACATAGGTGCAGATGACTATATTGTTAAACCTTTTTCCCCTCAGGAGGTTATGGCAAGAGTCAGAGCAGTTTTAAGAAGGCTATCCAAGGAAACTATAAAGCAGAAGAAATCTCTTCTTCAGATTGACAATCTTGTTATTGATATAGACGATTATATAGTTACCATAAACAGTAATAAGGTCATGCTAACAAAAAAAGAATTAGAGCTTCTTTGGACATTGGCATCCTCCATCGGCAAGGTATTCACAAGAGATAATCTACTTAACATATTATGGGGTTATGATTACTATGGAGATACAAGGACAGTTGATACTCATGTAAAGAGGTTAAGAGCAAAACTTAATGAATATCCACATGATAAATGGGATGTTATAACTATATGGGCAGTAGGATATAAATTTGAGGAAAAAAATGAAAAATAAAATGGCTGTTAAGCTTGCTTCCTACTTCTTTATCACATTACTGCTTTTTTTTCTTGTAATAAGTGTACTTTTCATAACTCTATTCCGTAATCACATAATAGATTTTTACAAATCTGACATGCTTACACAAGCTGAAGCCATGGCAGATAATCTTACAGAATATATGGGACAGACAGGAGGCTGGAACAGGCAGGGAGGAATAAGGACATATATTCAGGTTCTCAACGATATATCTACTAAGAACATATGGATAGTTGATGAGGATCTTAATTTTTTAATGACAGGAAGGGGAATGACAGGTCAAATCACTTATTCTGATCTTCCTTCTAATGCGGAGATTCTTGTCCAGAATGCTTTTAAAGGTGAATCTTCATTCAGTGAGGAGTTTTCAGGATTTTTAGATGAACCTTCACTTACAGCCGGTGTGCCAATTATGGATGGCTCAACAGTAAAAGGCGCGTTGTTACTACACTCCTCTATTAGCGGGATGACTGAAAGTATAGAAAAAGGAATATCAATAATGACCATAAGCACGATATCCGCTCTTATTCTTTCCATTATACTAGGTATTATACTGTCTTTATCATTTACAAAGCCTCTTGAGAAAATGAAGAATGCAGCAGTTTCCCTGTCAAATAAAGATTATTCTGCAAAAACTGGTGTAAAACAGCAAGATGAGATTGGGCAGCTCGCGTACTCAATAGACCAATTAAGTCTGCAGCTGGATGCAGCAAGCAAGGAAAGTGAAAGGCTTTCTAAGATGAAGCAGGATTTTATGACTAATATTTCGCATGAGCTTAAAACACCAGTTACAGTAATAAGAGGATCTGCTGAGGCATTAGTTGATAAAGTTGTTACTGATCCGGTTCAGATTGAGCAGTATCAAAAGCAGATACTCAATGACAGCCTTATGTTGCAGCGTCTAGTAGAGGATCTTCTGGAATTATCCAGACTTCAGAATGTGGATTTTTCTATTAATATGCAAAAGCTGCTGATTAATGATGTGATATCTGATGCTGTACATACTTCAAAACATCTTGCGAAACCGAAAAATATTGAAATTAATCTGTTATTTGATAATTTCAACTTAGAAACAACTGGTGATTATGCAAGATTACGGCAGATGTTCATGATTGTTTTAGACAATGCCGTAAAGTTTTCAGCATCAGGCAGTATAATTGATGTTTCCTGTATGAAGAACTCAGTTATGATCAAGGACTATGGTTGTGGGATATCAGAGCAGGATATGCCGTATATCTTTGAAAGATTCTATAAATTAGATAATGAAACAAATAGGGCAGGGACAGGGCTTGGTTTGGCAATAGCTAAGCAGATAGCAAAAAGACACAGCATAGATATTGATGTAGAGAGCAGAGAAGGTATTGGTACTCAGTTTACATTTATTTTTAAATGATAAAATGCGAAAGCATGACTTTCGCATCTTATCTATGGATTAAGTAAGAATTATCATTTTGAATTACTCAAATTCTATCAATACTGTGGATATACAATATGGATTTACAGTTATTGTAATACAGTCTTTTTCAATAAGCAACCCGGAATCGGTATAATAAGTAATTTCATCAAGAAGCACATGTTTAGCACTCTTAATTTTCCGACCAAATGAAATTGTCGTTTTTGACTTTTTATTCTCAGTTTCATATAGTCTGATAACGGCTATTTTGGTGTCAATATCTGACATTTTGACAGATGAGATTACACATGTTCCTTTTTCCAGTACCTTCATGAAATTTCCTTTTGTCGCAAGAGTGCCTTTTTGTGGCTTTACAGACATAGATATAAGCGGATGCATAATACAGGATGCCTGTTCTATTAGAGACATGTTATCCGGATTATCTGTTAAACCAACAGCAATTTGGAACTTATGCATACCTATCTCGGGGTATGGATCAGGATCATAAGATCCTCGTATAAGTGTAAGAGACAAGCTGTTTTCCTGTGTCCTGTATCCATATTTGCTATCAGAATAAAGCATCATAGATTTATTTCTTGTATCCTTATTCATGGCAAGTACAAAACCGGTTGACGGCCTGTCATCATCAGCTGGTTTTCTTATACACGTTCCGAATGGTACTTCGTATTTGTACTCATCACATTTATAAGCAAATGGCATATGAAAATTCAGCTGGGGAATGTACTTATCATGTTCACCGAACTGCTTCCATTCGCATGATACATCATACACAAGATTAGATGAGTCTTTATCAAGATATACTGTGACATTCAGTTCAGAGTCTTTAAACTTTGCAGTGTATGTCAGAGACTGCCTTAATAGGTTTTCTCCTCGCTTATAGCCGGTTATCCTTACGTTTTCCGTTATGTCCTGGATATTCATGTATCTTCCGACTATCCATGAGGTCATTTTCTTCAAAGTATTTTCCTCTATATATCTGAATATCCCTGAAGGTTTTGTGCTATCCAAATATTCAGTATCTGTGGATTTGTCCACAAAAGATGTGATAGCAGCAGTTGTCGGATTAAAACAGACCTTTATCTTATCATTTTCCAGAATATATGACGGAAATTCAATAATCCTGTCATGAGGTTCATAGCTGTATATCAGACCTTTTTCTGAATCAGATTTCAAAATGCATGTTGAATAACCTAAAGACTGGATATCCATTTCCACCAGCACAGTATAGTAGTACTGTCCGCCCCAGCCTCTGTTTATATTGTCACTTACGATCTGATGGTTAAGTGTTCTTCCAGTTCCATCAGTGAAATACATAGTTTTTATGTCATAATCCCAGTTCCATATATCTATCCTTACATTTTCTTTTCTCGCAAAGAATGAAGGATTAAATACAGTGAATACCCTTGTCGGACCTCTTCCTCTGCATACCTGGCTTATTTTCAAATCCTGTATACCATAACCCACTCCGGCTCCTTCAGAAACCGTCATAAGTTCATCATCCTTCGAGATAATATAATCAGATAGGTCTATGTTCCTAGATATTTCTCTTATTGCTGTACTTCTTTGAACATTAGCAGTTGCGAAAACTTTCTGATACTCACCCATTGCGTATTCTCGGGTATCTGCTTTGCCTGATCCGGTCAGTATGTCATGGAACTGGTTAAATAAGAGTTTTTCCCATGCAGATTCAAATATCTTTGCAGGATAACCTTTAATATCGTTTATTGCTGTTGCTGCAGATAATGCTTCTGCTTCATTAAGCAATGCCTCAGAATACTTATTGCCTTTTTTAATCTTAGCCTGGCTTGTATAACATCCTGTGAAGATGAAATTAAGTTCACCCTTTACTAAAGGAAGATTATTCCTTGTTTTCTCCAATGTCTTGAAAAACCCTCTGTATGTTCCAAAACGAATATTCGGCCAGATTGGCCATTTATCCATATCTAAAATTCTTTCAAGATCCCTTCTTGATGGTCCTCCGCCGTGATCTCCCACTCCATAAACATACATCATGGTGTCATGTTTTGTGTCATATGTGAAAGAGGGGACAAGCAAAACAGGAGCTGTAGTGATTTTACCGTTATAGTGAGTAGGGTCATTGTAGACTAATACTTCCGCACCTGAAGGGGCCTGCCATCTGTATGCAGCAATCTTGTTAAGTGCTCTTGCATGATAATAGTATCTGATACCTGCCTGATTTAAAACCTCAGGATCATTTAGCGAGTGTCCGAAAGTATCCGGTTCATAATCCAAATCGAAGGATTTGTATGGTATATCCAGAAGCTTAGAGAGATATTTCTTCGTATAAAGTATATGTTTTGCTTTACTCTCGCCAGAGGGCATATTCTTATCTGCTTCTACCCATGTTGATGCTGCAACTTCCCAGCGTCCTTCTTTCACTTTTTTCTTTATCTGTTTTAACATTTCCGGATCGTTCTCTTCAACAATCCTGTATACAGATGCCTGTGACTGTGAGAAAGTGAATTTGGGATATTCATCCATAAGGTCCAGCATGGTCCTGAAAGTATCCAGTGTTATGGACACAGTCTCATCATATCTCCACATCCAGTTCATATCTATATGAGCATGAGCTACACAGAATAGAGTGAACCGTTTCATATATTCTGAAAGAGGCATTAAATCCTTTTCTGTTTTCAGAACGGTTTTTTTAGTAATCGCACCTTCAGATTTGTTTGCTGTATAAACTGATTCTATCGCTTTATCAATTATTTCATTGAATCCGAAATTGTATAATCTTTCAGATTCATTAGCATACTCAAGTTGAGAAATAATTCTATCAGCCCAATATCCCTGGTCTTTAACCTGTACAAGACCTTTTAAAAGTTTTTTTGAATTTTCCATGATAAACCTCCGAAAATGATACTATAATAGACAAAAATCTATTTTAATTGTATAATGCGCTTACTGATACATCAATTATGAAATCAGACAAATTATTAAGAAAAAGTGACATTATATAAATGAAAAAACCAGTCATAGCCTTACAGGATCTTAATATGGAAATCATGCTGGGATGCTTGAGGATTAAAGTGGTGTCTTTAGTAGATGTGCCTGCTGAACCATTCTGGCATGTTGCCAATCACTCGCATACTGATTTTGAGCTGCATGTAATTCCAAGCGGGCAGGGGAAAGTTGAAATAGAAGGTTATGGAGTAAACCTTAAGCCAAATGACTTCTATATCACAGGCCCATATGTTAACCATATGCAGAAATCCATACCAACTGACCCTATGCGGGAGTATTGCCTTGAGTGTGATATTTCAGTTGATGAGGCTTCTGAGCAAATATCACTTACAAGAAAAGAGTCTGTGATTTTAATTGATTGTCTTTCAAAAACATACCAGAAAGCATTTAACAGTCCGGATATTGTTGCACTTTTTGAAAGTGTTTTTGAGGAAGACAGATCGAGAGATGCCGGTTTCTACATCAAATTGCAGCTTCTTATCCTGGACATACTTGTGACTGTTTTCAGGTATTTTTCCTTCGAAGAAAAGACAAGATATGACTACTCTTTAAGTAAAAGGGCTACTGAAGACCTTCGGATAACAAAGCTGATAAATTTCATTAAAGCAAACTACAAAAAAGATATCCTTCTTGAGGATGTGGAAAAAACTCTTTTTCTTACAGCCAGGCAGGTTAACAGGATTATGATTAGAAAATTCGGGTGTACTTTTCATGTTTATCTTGCTAAATACAGGATTGCAAAAGCGAAAAAACTACTCGAGAAGACAGATATGCCTATTGAACAGGTAGCACTTGAGTCAGGATTTTCCTCACATTACTATATGTATCAGGTATTTAAAAAAGAAAGAATAGGGACCCCAATGAATTATAGAAAAAGCAACATGCAAAAATGATGCTGCTTTATCGAAGTGAATTAATTTATTTTACTTTAGTATATAGTAAATTCCAGTGTTTTCTGCAATGAATCATTAACATACAGCTCCACTACAAAATCTCCAGTAGGGAAGTTGCTTCCAATCCTGTCGATACTGAAATTAACCCATGCGTCATAGTTGATATATAGCGGTTCGGAAACAACAGTTTCTTCAGAATCTAGATGATACCATACAGCAACAACATTTGCTCCTTCGTCCACATTACGTATAAGAGCTGCAACATATACGGTCGCTGTAGTGCTAGGTACTCTTTTGACCTGGTCGAGCGGTTCAGAAGTAGTCGGATCTACTGCTGTCGCTATATATGCTTGTTTAACATTTGAAAAAGAGAATCCTCCATTGAACCATATTGTGGCAACTACACCAAGAATTACAAGAACAGCAATTATTGCGATTATAACACCAGCTTTGCTCTTTTTAGGCTGCATATACATTGGCTGGCCATATGGGGCTTGCTGTAAAGGCGGTCTTTGCTGGAACTGATTTGGCTGCTGGAATTGGTTTGGCTGCTGTAATGGCGGCATCTGCTGGAATTGATTTTGTTGCTGAGTTGCTGAAAGTGTTGAACCGCAATTCACACAGAATCTCACATTGTCATCATTTCGTGCACCACATTTTGGACAAAACATTTTTTACTACCCCCTTTGTCTTTCTCTCTTAAGGTTTACAGCATCTTTACCACATAATATGCCGTATCACCTTGCAAGATAATTTTATCATGAATAACAACAAATCAATAGTAAATTTTACATTGATTTGTTATATTTTCAGCTATGGGAGTTTTTTCTGTTTGATTATACTTTATATATATTGGAAAAGCTTATTACATGCTGGTATGTCTTATCAGTCAGATAATCCGTATCAACAACACCGATACCGAAGATTGATGTATCCAATTTGTTTTTGATTGGAGCAGTCCAATAAACAGGTATATGCTCTATTCCTTTTTGCATGCCAATAATCGAACCTACTGTCGCACCGTTACAGTCAGTATCAAATCCTGTCTGTACAGCTAGGCATATGGATTTTGAATAGTCATTGTTGCCATATAGAAGGGAAGCGATTACAACACATGTGTTGGAAATAGCATGACACCAGTGATGTCCCACATGTTCATCATATTCATTATGTATTGTTTCAAAACATTTTTCTGCAGACATTCCAGATTCATGCTGTTTAATTATCTTCATAACTGCTTTATATAGTCTGGAGGTCTGAGGTATCTGGTAAAGGCCATAATATATGGCTTCCTTCATGTTATCGCAACAAGCTGCTGCAGCTATTATTGCTGCTATTAGCATTGATGAATATACTCCGTTTTTAACATGAGAAACTCTCGCATCTTTCCATGCCATATATGCTGCTTTTTTAGGATCTCCAGGATTTATATAACCATAATAGTCAACCCTTATCTGAGCACCTATCCATTCCCTGAAAGGATTTTTATAAACGGCAGTTTCCGGAGGTAAGAATCCTTTTACGATGTTCAGAAAAGCTACTCTTTCTGCAGTGCAGTAAGCATTTTTGGGTTGTTTTTCCAGCCATGTCTTAGCTACATCATATGAAGTGAACATGTCTGTATATTTGTCCAGTATGACAGATGAGAGTACAGTATAATTAGTATCATCATCTGAAGGGGCATAATCAATTGCATCTGCATAGCATCTGTTTCTTAAGTTGAATTTATATTTCGAGTAAATTTCCTCATTCATATCAGATTTGAGGATATATCTGTGCATAGGGTAATTGCCTGTTTCCTTAAGAAGGGGGATAAGTTCCTCTGTACGTATACCTTCTACTGTTTTTCCAAGAAGGCATCCGCATATGCGTCCCATCCATGCTCCCTTTATTTTGCTTTTTAGAGTATGCGAAGAAAGTTTAGTAAAAGGATATACGTAATCATGCTTAGTCAAAGGGTAAATCATATTCAGTTCATCAGGTTCATTATACTGATAATCCAGCTGATTGGGACTATTTTGAATCATAGTATGTAATGTATCAGCAAGCTGTTCCTTGTAGGTTGATGTTTCCAAAGCATGTATGCTTTCAATAAGGTTTTTCAGTTTAGCTATATCCTTACCTTCATCAATACACTGCTGATACTCAACACCAAGCTGGGATGAATATACTTCCCACCAGTGTAAAGCCTGATAACTGGGTTGAATTTCCCTTTTTACCCGGAACTCCTGATTTGGATCCATCGTTTCAATGCCCAGAATGTAATCTACAGACACATTAAAGATCCTGCTTATTGATATAAGTTTGTCACTGTCTGGAAATGATGTGTTCTTTTCCCACTTCTGCACAGCCTGCCTGCTGACAGCTATTAATTCTGCAAAGGCTTCCTGAGTGAGATTATGCTTTTTTCTTAATTCATATATTTTATCGCCAATCATGTTAGTACCTCCATATGCAAATGATATAATATATATAACCATAGCTCAACATACTTTGGTATATATTTTTGCAACTGCAGGTAGCAAACCTTATATGACTATATCAGCTGATATGGCTATATCAGTTGCATATTGACCATGCAGGAGTGATTCAATCTGATATAATAACAGTCCTTTAGTATTTTATCACAAGGTAAAATGTTATTGTCTATTATGAGTTTGAAATTTTGCGGTGAAAATAGGATAAGATCAGCTGCAGCATCGCATACAGCATAAAAAGAGACAGCTGATTCTGATTCTGAATAATTTTTAATGCGTCCGCCTGTGAAGTTGGATATCCTGAAATTTTGTGATTCTGAGGTGTTGAATATATGAAGTGTATGATTATCTTCTGTCATAAATTCATCTGGTATAACGCAAGTTTTATAAAGTCTTATTCCATCTGCGACAATATGAGAAAAATACCTGTCACCAGTACTGGATATATCCCATCGGCCCTTTCTGATTGTGATATTTGATATATCCGCGATACTGCAGCCATCAGGCAGTATGGTTATGTTACCAAAATCAGTAATTATACCCGCTACTGATTCTGTTACAGTTCTCAACATGCCTGTTGCACAGTTGCAGTTCCAAGCCTGGCCATGCTGTTTCCATCCTTCTATGTAGTCCGAAGTGTCAAGTTCCAGTAATTCCATCACAGCCTTATAACCATTCCACATCCTTTCCATTAATGAAAGGTAATGCGTTATTGCTGCAAGAGATCTGAATTTGTCTTTTCCTGCCATAAAACCAATACGTAAAAGCTTCATTGCATATATGTCCCAGTGAGGATACCATGAATGATGTATGCTTTCACTATTCCTGTTTTCATCATAAATCGGCATTACCCTGATTCCCATTGGATGTATGCAGTTCTGGTTAATAAAAGTCGCAATCCTTTCTATTTTTTCATGAAACAGTGAAAAACCATAACTACTGTAAGCTCCCATATATGCATATAGCGGGAAAGTCTTATTCTGGCTGTTGTCCTCATAAATGCTGTCTGCTAATGTGCCATATTCTTCATTAAAGAAATCTTTCAGGTAATTTCTTTCAATTTGAACATAAATATGTTTTGCTGATTCTTTTATCTCTGTATCAGATAAAATAGATGCGATATTTTCCATTATCCTGCATGCTGTATAAAAAGTTCCTGTTTCCATGGCTGTCCTGCTTGTTTCCACTCTGCCTAAGGCTTTTAGGTTGTCAGGATAGAATCCGGGACCTTTTATGTATCCTTTTTCATCAGCCTTACCTGCAAGCCCTTTCCATATCTGTTTTAAATCTGGATATATTTCCCTTAGGTAATCATAATCATTTGAATCTTTGCAGTAATGATATGCGAGCATTATTAATAAGGAATCCTCAGAACAGAAATGCATTGTCTGCATCACATTATATTCTCTGTCATACCGATGAGGTACTGACCCGTCTATCCACCTGTGGGCCAGAATAAAGGATATAATATCCTTCTGTCCTTTGTAATCATTCCATTTAGACATTTCCATTGCTGTAACTATATTATCCCAGCCCCATACCCAGTAATAGCTGCTGGACGAAGCACGGGTCATTTTACTGTCTTTTTGCTTTGCTGATTCTACATACATGGGTATGCTAGAAAACATTTTTTTGGCACCTTCAAATCCTTCAATTTTGATTATAGGACTGTTTTCCAATATTGTTATATATCTTTCATCCTGCTCTTTTTTAAATAATTCCCTGTCTTTCATAAGTTGTAATGCTTTTGATTTGGCTTCAGACAATTTGTCTGAGAAATATATGCACAGATCAATGCTTTTATTGATAGGTTCAAAGTTTAAATTTAATCTGTTATCTGATTTTGCTCTTTTTGCTATGAAACCATTAGGTGAATGGATAATCATGTAACACCTTGAATCAATAAAGAGCTCGTTACTTCTTAAAATATCCTCGTCAGCAATAGGAAGAATATCCAGATTATTCACATCAATCCAGTCTTCAGAATTAAATATTCTTTTATGATCTTTTACAGGTACAAGATATACTCCTTTTTCCTTTATCCAGTCGGAAAGGAGGTATCTGTTTGTGCCTTCGAATATAACGGAGTCTTTCCTGATTTTACCTGAATCCCATGTCATATTACCATGAACATTGGTGTAGAATGAACTGGTATCGAAAGAAAAATCAAAAGGTGACTCAGATTCTGTTTCAATGTGTATAAAAATTGCAGACTCATATGCAAAACATTCTGCAGTCGCATATAATGTATCATCTTTCTTCAGTAAAAAACTGCATTTATACGATAATGCATTATAATCTGTTAATTCAAGCCTGTCTTTCGAGAAAAAACTAAATGCTGGGTCATTTAATCCGCTTTTTACCATCCTTGCGTTTCTGGAAACAGGCTGGGTACCATGATAATCAATGGCTGCTATCCCATTTTTGCAAAAACATACTGATATTTTTGAATCAGTTAGCCAATTACATGGAACAAGCATGTCATTAAAATTATCTTTATACTCTATTGCATACTTTTGCAATAGCTCATTTTCCGTATTTGGGTGTTTAGTCTTATTGTTGTGCATATCAGTATTCCTTAACTATTTGGGATAAAGGCCTATCTTCTAAACCATTAAAGTTTATTTTAATGGTTTTACCGTTTTTAGTCCATTCCAATGTATCCTCATGGCAAATGGTGACTGTACTTTCAATGTCCTCGTTATGGGATGAATATGCTGACATGAATGTGATTGCCTTTGAAGAAGGAGCGAATCTGTTTCTTAATAACTGCACTTCTTCTGCCATATTTGTTATAGGTTTATCCCACATCCAGGTAAAGTCTTTCCAATCCATGGAAAAAGCGTTCTTGAAGAGAGGTTCATCTAATCCGGAATATCCCCAATTATGTACTTCACTGCTTTTTTCATTGAATGTCCATACATTAATATGCATATCACATAACCCGTTAAACTTGTAATGTCCATCTGACCTGCTGCTTGAATCCATGCATAAAAGAAAATTCTGTTCAAAAGGCAAAGGACCAGCAACTTCATCAATCACCAGCAAAGCTTTGTGAGCCATTAGGTAAATAAAGCTTCTTTTCCAAATATGCTTATCAATTTTTACAGGAGCTGTTCCATATCTGAAATTCCATTCTGGATCTGTAACAGGCCATATGGGCCAATCCTGAATTTCTGATATCTCAGTGACTGTCACTATAAGGCAGATATCTTTTTCATACTTTGCACATGTAACCTTGCCTCTTGATTGGTCTGTTTTCATATCTATACTGATCCTGTTATGCATAAATGCCGCATCAACAGCAGGGAAGTATTGGCTTCCTATATCAATTAATAGAGGAGTGTTGTTTTCATACCAGATAAAGGATGACTCATCGTGGTCATAATGCATTGATATATCACCGCTTTTTATACAGAAATAACTTTCATGCTTTCTTGCAATAACTCCAAATCCTTCATATATGGATAAAGGTTTGAAATCATACTTTGCGCTTTTCAAAGTATTGTCTGTCAATAGAAGCATTTTAAATGTTGAATTCAGCTCGCCTCCACTGGAAAATACCGGCATACCTGCGCGTTCCCAAGCGCAGATCATTTTCCTGGAAAAAGCAGTCCCCTCGGTCATTTTGCCAGCCCATGCGAATACATTGGAAAAAGACTGTGACCAGTAATTTGCGGCAGTATCACCAAGAGTTGGTATCATGTGCGCACCATACCTTACATCATATGGGGTTTGTATATCACACAAGAATTCTAATGTGCTGATAAACCTTCTGTTTTTAAAGTAGTTATTATGACCGCTGTTTTTCAATGCAGTAAAAAGGGTAATCAGGTAGTTCATGGAATATGCCTGATAATTCGGGGCTTCAATCCATGCACCGGAGTCTTTGATGCAGTATTTTAATTCTCTGTTTATCTGTGTCTGCACATATTTTATAATTACCTGCGAAAAAGGGTAATCAGAAAGAAGACAAGCAAGTATTCCCAAAGCGGAGAATCTATCGCTGTGGAAATTCCTGTTCCCCATCCGAAAGCCATTTATCCTGTCAGGCCAGTAATCCTTTGATTCCATTGCGCGCATCAGAAAGATAAACGCTGAGTATATGAACTGCTTGTCGGAATTTGAGTAATGCTCAGAAGAACATGTAAGATCAAAATCAATTGCAATTAGCCGTATTGGCCTGCTAAGGCGTATGCATACAATTTCGTGTAATGAATAACCGAATGTAGTGAACATGAGAATCCTTGAATGAAGCCATACAGAAATACATTGTTTAGCTTTTAATGCATAATCTTCATCATTAACGGCACAATACACACCGGCAGGATCAAATCCTGCCAAGTCATCTTTGTGTTCCTGTATTGTCTTTTCCATCCATGACCAGTTTTTAATTCTTTGCTGCGTTTGCTGTATCTGGTTTTCATCTGCTAAAACATGCGGAGTAAGATTCACACTTTGCGGTAATACCCTCAGCCATTCTAAAGTTTTAGTAAGGTTTACACCTCCATATATCGCACACAGACGGTCAGCAAGATATATTCTTTCTATTGGAGAATCCAGCATATTCCTCCAATTCTGATATTGGGTAGAAAGGTCTATCTGATTGTTTTTTTCAAAAGCTTGCCCGTTGTATAATGAAAAGACCCAGCATCGCATACCCTTGTTCACAGGAGCCTCTATAAAAATGGAATCATCTGTATGTACTGACAGACGCTGTGTCTGCGCGTTTTTCCAGCTTCCTGCTCGAATTGGAACGATAGATACGCCTGAGGAATCATTATAGTATTGTATAAGCGTGGCAGTATCCATGTCCCATGAATAGAAAGGCTGTAAATATATTGGTTTACTCTGTTTCTTAGTATCGAACCAAATCCTTTTCCATTCATCCAGAACACCTAGTTCCTTAGATGGAGTATGCATCCTAGCATAAGTATTTGATGGTTGTAATGAAAAACTCATTAAAAAACTATTAGAAAAACAAACATCAGATTTTTCGGTTATTACTGCTTCACTCATTCCTTTATGCATTTCTATAGTAGCTTTATAAGTGCCGTGTTCGAAAAAATCATAATCTATAATTATTCTGCCATGCAGAGCTCTGTTTTCAATCCTTACTTTTACAAAAGCTTTATCAAACTGCTCTTTCCATATGCCTTTTGCGCTGATGCTTATATTAGAAGAAGATATTATAGGAGCTGGAATCTCAGATTTTATATACATTCCTTTTGAAGGTATGCATAAGCTGAGACTACCATTGCTTACTGTTATACAGTCAGCATTTCTTCTTATAGAAAGGCATTTATTTAATTTACTGGCTGATGTTTTTTCCGTAATATACATTTTTCTAGTTTCAAAGGGATAAAGAGACAGTATCATTCCGACTGTAAGTTTGTTGTTTTTTGAGGGTATGAAGTCTGCCTGTATTTCCTGATCTAGTGAATTGAATAAACCCAGTTTTTTAATGTTTACTGCACTGTCCATATCAATGTCAAGCAATGTATATTGCAAAGGCCATTGTATTCCAAAAGGCTCTTTTATATCGATGCCTAAATGTGTCATATGCCTTCTTCCACCTCAATCAGCAGTTCTAAAATGTCATACTCTTCCTTCTGATTTTTTAGAGATATTATAAACCGGTTTGGCCCAATATCAGTTTTGTTTGGATTTCCTGACAGATAACCGTCATATTCCCTTATTTTAAGCCAGGAAGGTCCTTCGATTGAGAAGATCAGCTTATCCGCTGATGTAAAATCTGTAAACATGGGATTTTCAGGAGTTCGGTTGAATCTCATCAAACCAGTAGAATATACATATTCAATATATGATGAATAGTTGCATCCTGTATAAGCATATGTGCATATAGAGTCCTTTTTTATCCAAGGATGAGGAAGACTGATATAATCAGAACATAAACTTAGGTTGCCTTTTTTATCAGCAGATATTACCCTGTAATGATACCTTAATGTATCATTTACATCTTCTTCAGTAAGATTTATATATGGTGTTTTCACATCCTTTATATGATTCATAGGATATATTATCTTTTTCGCTACCATATCCGTCCGATTTATGTTTATTGAGTAATCTGTATCCGCTGGAGTGAATGCCGCTTCATTAGATCCATACACCCTGTAATAGGATGCCTTCTTATCTTTTGTCCAGCTCAAGGTTATATCTCTGTCTCTTATCGTGAGAGTAAGATCTTCAGGCTTTTTTGGCGCAATATGCGTAAAAGAAGATATCTGGCTCCATGGACCCCAAATTCCGTACCGGTTTCTTGACCGAACTTTCCAGTAATACTGAACATCAGGAGCAAGGACAGAATCACATCCAATCTCAATAAAAGGTTTTACCACAGTCCGGTGGAATATTGGGGCATAAGGTATTTCACATGCAGGTTCATCACTGAGAATGAATTCATAATACGGTACATCATCTGATGACCATTCGAATCTGTTCTGACTCTTTTTCTTCAAGACAGGAGCTTTAGGTTTTGGCATTGTAGAATGTATATATTCATGAGTCACTCTAAGTTTGCCTTTATCCGCTTCAAGAAAAAGATTGTTCATTCCGCTGTTCAATGAGCATAGAGTAATCCTGTTAGCTTGAAAAAACAGAGTTATGGAATAAATCTTGAATTCAGCTTTAAATGCCTTGAATTCAATATTGATGCTGTTTTGAACGGAATTAAGAGCTTTTGATGTATAGTTTCCAAAATAAGCGCAGAATTCCTGTCTTTTTGCATAATCAGCTTTTTCATTGGAATAGTCTGAAGTTATTGATAGTGATCCTTTGTAAATCCTTCCCGCAATCTGTATTCCTGTAATAGGGTAAGGGCATTGTGCAAAATACCATGCTTTTGCATAAGTTTCACAGGAAAAGGTATTCTTTTCAATTCGCATCTTATTTAGTTCAAAGTATCTTTTAACATGCTCATTTCTTTCAAAATTCAATATCTTTCTTCCAGTTACGATATTTGAATGAGGCCTAAGTGTTCCTGTGTATGTGCCGTTAAATGAATAAGTGAATTCCATGCGTTCCTTTGGGCGTAGAAAATACCCCATGGTATATGGATCAGTGTATCTGTCATTCCATCCGTCAACCCACCCATCCCGATAACCAATCATACACGCTAACTCATAAATGGAATCATCTGATGCGCGTCTTAATAAGTATGGGTCTTCAGTGAGCTTATCGTATGTTTCGATTGATTCTCCTTCTTTTCTTATTATGCTTCCATTAAATGGAAAACACCCTCCATATAGGGCATCAATATAAACATCAGACATGTTCAAAAAAAGCCTTAAAGCAGCATGGCTTCCGTTACTAAGGCTCCCAGTTTTTGCGGGAATGCCGGCAGATTGTGCCATAAGCGCTAAAAGCCCGTTAAAACTTCCACATGCTCCCGAACCCATAGAGTTAATATAACGGATTGCAGAAAATTTCCCGTCATCTTTAAAATTACTCTGTGGCCATGTTATGCCTTTTGAAATATATCTTCTTACGAAATTCCATAAAGCCAGGACTTTCTTGAAGTCAGTATCGCAGTTTAAAAATATTGAATTCAAAAGAGAAGGCATATTAGAGAAATCCAAATTATTATTCTTTATCCCATATATGTATATGTCTTTTTCATCACAGTTCTCAATAGAATATCCAATATTGTTTTGAAAAGCCGGCTCCTCATTTGGCTGTAAAGATGTATTTTGATGATCAATTGTGGACAGATTATCAATTTCATATGAGAATATGGATTTTTTTGTCCGGACATTTCTTGAAGTACGCATAACATATCGAAATCCGATATTTGTAAGCATTGCATTTTCCGGATGGCTGGCATCAAAGGATATGCTTTCGTTGTTAGAATAATTAATCACAATATTATCTCTATCAGAAGAAAGGCTTTTAATTGATAATTTGACAGATTTGATTTTTTCCAGTTCTTTTTTAGGTTTTTCAGGATTTTTCGAATACATCATGTGTTGCTTGTTTTTTGCAACATGATGGTCAAGATAAAGCTGCCCGAAATAATTGCCAGTATCATCTAGAATGGCAATTACGGCAGGCTCTATGATGCCATCTGGATATGTAGCGGCATATATAAGGTTTTGCGAGTATGCAATTGAATAAGGAGCATTTAATACAGGTCCGAACTGTTTTATGTAATCTTTTTTTATTAACAGTAATCTGTGATTATTCATATCACAGGCAAGATATGAATTATTTCTAAACTTTATAAGGCATGTCACATTTGATAGAGTGTCAGGTGCGTAACATACATGGGAAAGCTCAGTTTTGTCAGGAAGTATTATCTTTTTTCCTAAGTCATCCCAGTATGCTTTTTCTTCGTTTTGCGAATAGATGCATTGAAGTGCCATATTCATACCTCGTATATATGAATCTTACCACGAAAAGAAAGTGATATCAATTTATTGATATATCCAAAGTGAACTATCGGAATGTTCTATCCTGAATAATGTACATGAATTACTGGATAATTGTTATTAAGAGGAGAAAATGACAAACTTAGTTTTTAAAAACGGTTATTCATATGAACAGAAGATACTGCAGATGAGAAAAGATACTGCTTATGATATTGGTTTTGATTCTGATGCGCAGAATGCCGGACTGGAAGCTGCAGGTAAAATAGTATGCAAAGGCAAAGCTATGACATCACATAAGCTCTTTTTATCAAACAGCTGCATATTTAACTGCGCATACTGTGGATGCAGATGTCAGAAGGAAAAAGAATACTCATATACTCTGTCTCCAAAGGAACTAGCTGCAATTGCGGTAAATGAGGCAAAAATCCATAAGCAAGGGATTTTTATATCATCTGCAATTTGTAAAAATGCTGATAACACTCAGGAACTCATATCAGAGACAGTAAAAATCATGAGAAATGAGTTTGGATATGGTGGGTTCATACATGCAAAAGTGATGCCTGGAGCAGATCCGGAACTAATTCATAAGACTGGACTTTATGCAGACAGGCTAAGCGTTAATATTGAAGTCGCAAAAAGCATAGGTTATCAAAAAATTGCAAAACAGAAGAACAAACAGAATATTCTGGAACCGATGAAGGAAATATGTGAACAGATACAAGACCATTCAAAACATAACGGGACTTTTGCCAGTTCGCAGACGACACAGATAATGGCAGGGAGCACTGATGAAGATGACAGGACTATTATGAGGCTTGCGACAGCATTGTACAAAAAGTTCAGTTTAAAAAGAGTATATTACTCTGCGTTTACATATAGGGAACAGGCAAAAGGTTATGAGAATGAAAAACTGCCAATTATCAGTACTCCGCACTGGAGGATGGCAAGATTATATCAAGCAGACAGGCTGACCCAGCTTTATGGTTTTTCTTTTGATGATGTCACTCCGGAACATGAACCATTTTTGCAGAAAGATATTGACCCAAAAGCTGCATGGGCATTAAGGAATATGGATATTTTTCCAGTTGAGGTAAACAAAGCAGATTATGACAAATTAATTCGTGTACCAGGAATAGGCATTGTATATGCAAAAAGGATAATAGAAGCCAGAAGATACTGTACAGTCACTCACGATATAATGAAAAGGATGAAAATTCCGATGGGGAAGTGTTCATATTTTATAACCTGTAATAATAAATTCGAAATAGCAGACCGACTATATAAAGAAGATATTAAAAGTGTGCTTGCATCCAAACACACTCAGATTTCCATATTTGATCTTCTTACAAATGGGTAAAGCTAATTTATAAGGTTTAGTTCCTCAAGTTTTCTTTTTCTGATATTTTTAGCATCTTTTTTAACGAAAAATGCAGGTATAAGAACAACAAGCGTTACTAATCCAGCCCATAGGAACAACTCATGCGGATAAAGAAAGCTGTTAGTATAAGTCGGGTGGGTAACTAGAAATTCTGCAGTAGGTGTAAGTGCGACTGTCTTTATAATTAAAGGTGCGATAAAGCTTGCCAGAACCATAGGCATCATTATAACCAATATCATTTTTATCCCCTGGAAACAGCCTGCTCTGCCTTCTGGGATGTAATCTCTTGCAGTTGCATTGAAAAGACCAGCCATCATTAATGAGCTTGCCATTACGAATGTTCCGCCAAATATTAGAAGCAGCAAAGTAGGTAGATTCTTGCCTTGTGTAAATTTAGTTGAAAATGCTATTACTCCGCCTGCTGCTCCTAGTAGTGCAACAGGATAATAGAACTTTTCTTTACCGAATTTATCCATTAATTTGCCTGCTGCAATGGACATCACTGCAGATGCAAGAATAACCGCGACAACCGAAACAACATAATCGACTTGAAGCGTATCAACTATCAGGCTAATCATGTAGGGCATCCATATCTGCATTCCTATACTGGAAAACATCATACCAAGAAAGCATATATATATCATTTTGTTATCAATTATGTTTTTCCATTTAAATCCGAATGATATCTGGTTTATATATGTCTTGTCAGGTGAAGGTTTCAAATTTGGGCTGTCACGGAAAATAAAGAGCCCTATAATTCCGCTAACTGTCGGTATTGCTCCTAATATTGCAAAAAATTCAGCCCATTGGCCTTTGTTGGCGAAACCAGAGAACCCGACAAGTATTAAAACCATCGCAATCAAAGGGAATATGGAACCTATTGTATCAACAAATGCCCTGTTAGTAATATCTGTAACATCAGTAACCCATGCGCTGAAAGCGGCATCATTTGCCATGCTTCCGACAAAACTCATAATAGCATCCATTGCTACAAAAGCGATTACTATCATTGTGATTGTCTTTGCATCATTTGCATATGCTTCATTACCGAAAAAAGCAAAAGCCATTGTCAGAATTCCCCATATTATGTAACCATAACACACAAAAGGCCTTCTCTTTCCTATTCGGTCCATTAATGCTCCGCTTAGTATTGTGGCAGCAGCAGCAAAAATAGCAGAAAATATAACTGTGGCTGATGTCGCCCAGCTTTCAGCAGTTATTGTCTGCTGGATATAAGTTGAAAAATATGAATTTTCCACTGCCCAGGTAATCTGTCCTACCAGTCCGAATAAAACAAAGGAAAACCATACTTTTCCACCAAGGGAATTTGACTTTTCTATTACCAGTTTGTTTTTTTCCATAATGCCCCCTTAAATATTTATTTTATCTCATAATTTTTCTTGCAAGCATATGAACAGAACGTATCTGTGTCGAAACCCCGCCCCCGGACTGGCTTTGTGCACCTATAAAGTAAAGATTCCTTATGGGAGTTTCATGGGGTATTCTCTTTTTATCTATATGAGGAACCAACCCTCCAAAACTGGCATGATCCAAATGAGTGAGTTTTCTGTATTCATCAGCTGTCATTATGAGTTTCTCAGTAATATGGCTTGATAGTCCAGGAATATATTTTTCAGCCAGAGATATAAGCTTGTCTGCATATACTTCTTTCTTGCTTTCCCAGTTTCCATTTTTTAGTTTATCAGGTGCGACTGTATATATTGTTAACGAATATTTCCCATCGGGAGCCATGTTTTTACCATGAGCTGAGGGAACATAAATCAAAAATCCTTCATCTCCCTCATGATAAATCCCATTTCTCATCTTATCAACCGCATTATCAATATCATAAGTAAGATAATAGTAGCAAAGCTCGGATTTCTGATATTTGAGAGGATCTGTATCTACCCCAAGATGGACCATGAATACTGCTTCCATGGGTAGAATATTATCTACAATATCAAGAAAATCATTTTTAAGATACTCTCTGCCTACAGCTTTGTTAAATAACTCTTTCGCTCCACCGCTTGCGACTATAATATCTGCTCTGTCCTTAGTGCCATCAGAAAGTACTATTCCTTTAGCTTCGTTATTCTCTATCAAAACCTTTATTACTTCACAACCAGTCATTATCCTGCCGTTGTTTCTTTTTATTGTTTCGGTTAATCCTTCAGTAATCCTTTCAGTTCCTCCTATAATGTATGTGAAGCACTGGTCTTTTAGGAATAATCCTCTTTTTTGGGGGATTCTTTTGTCAAAAGCCTGTTCAATATTCAATGAAGGGATGCCAAGAGCAGTAAATTCAGACGGTTTCATGCACAAATCTGCAAGTATTGCAGTGTATACTGCCTTCAATCTTTCGTCTTTGAAAAACAGGTCCATTAACGAAGAGGAATTCAGCTTTGAATATTTCATAATTCTTAGGAAATTTATAACAAGCTGTAATTTTAAAAAGAAGTTTTCCTTAAGTTCTAGTTTTTCCTGAATATCATATATGGTAACCATTCTGTCATAAAAACGGTAGTACTTATCCAGACCTTTTTTTTCATTTGGAAAGATTTCAATAAGTTTGTTTTTCCTCCATCTCGGTCCAGCATATATTTCAGGTTTCCATAAAGCGAAGTCATTGAATACTGAACCTCTGTCGCATAAAACTGAATCGTACTCGACCTGAAGTTCCTTAAGTATTGTATTGCAAATGCCGCCTTTTTCGAATCCGGTAAGCATTAAAGGACCCTGTTCCCATTCATAGCCGTTTTTCTTGACATGGCTCATAATACCTCCGATAAAGGGATTCTGTTCATATACTGTAACCGAATGCCCTTTAATGGATAACTCTGCTGCCATTGTGAGACCTGCTAATCCTGCTCCGATAATTATTGCTTTCATTTCGATAATGCCTTTCTCAGAAATAGAAATACCTATAATGCAAGTTAAAAACAGATAAATCTATTTTATAGCTTATAAATGCCTAAATCAATTGAAAATCTTTCACTGTGATGCTTTTACAGAATAAACATATGATGTATAATCAGCATATCGTAATATATATTAGAAAGGGAATAAAACGGATGCCATTTTCGATAATTTTAGGTGATATAACTAAAATGAATACTGATGCAATTGTGGATGCAACAGGTGATAGTCAGCATGCAGAAAAATGCAGTGCAAGAATCTTTTGTAAGACAGCAGATTTGTTTTATACGAAGGGTTACGGGCTAAAACCTGATTACATCATACATGCATGCAGTCCGGATTATGATGAGTTTGACAACAAAGAAAGCGAAAATCTTCTGCGTAATATTTACACTAATAGTCTCTTTCTTGCAAAACAGCTGAAAATCAATAGTATTGCATTTCCTCTTATAGTTTCAGGAAAACATGGATATCCAAAAGATAAAGCTTTAAAGATTGCTGTTCAAGAGATAACTGCTTTCTTAAAAGAGGAAGATATGTCGATTTATCTTGTCCTGTCTGATAAGAAAGAATATATGATAGATCCCTCACGCATTAAAAGTATTGAATCATTCATAAACAGAACCTTTGAGAACAATGATATGTTAACTGGCTATATAGCCAGCAGGAGAAGATATAAACCGGAAGTGACTGACAGGCCATGCATACCAAGAGAGAGCAAGTATTCGAAGAAAAAGGTTGAAACTTGCTTAAATCTTGACGATTATATGAATCTTCTTGAAGAAACATTTTCAGAAATGCTTCTAAGATTAATAAAAGAAAAAAACAGATCACATACTGAGATTTACAAGAAGGCAAATATAGACAGAAGGCTATTTTCAAAAATCAGGAATGATAAGACATATACGCCGAAAAAGCAGACAGCAATAGCTTTTGCAATAGCATTAGAGCTTTCAATTGAAGAGACAAGGGATTTGTTATCAAAAGCTGGTTATGCGTTGAGTATGAGCAGTAAATTTGATGTAATTATTGTATACTTCCTGAATAAGAAATTTTATGACATATTTGAAATCAATGAGATTCTATTCGCATACGATCAACCGCTTTTAGGAGTCTGATAAATTTTAAATGTCGCTTTAAAAGCGACCTATTAATTATTTTTATAACTTATACTCTATTCATAAATTAATAAAAATGGAGGATTTGTGATGAGAAAAGATTTAACAGAGTTGGTTTTCATACTGGACAGAAGCGGGTCCATGTCAGGAATGGAAAGCGATACTATAGGCGGTTTCAATAGTCTTTTGGAAAAGCAAAAAAAAGTAGATGGAGAAGCGATTGTCACAACAGTTCTTTTTGATGACAGATATGAACTGCTGCATGACAGGATAGGCATAAAAGGGATAAATAAAATTGGTGAGAACGAATATTTTGTAAGAGGAAGTACTGCATTATTGGATGCTATAGGCAGAACCATTACTAAAATAGAGAATGCTCTAAACCACACTTCTGAAGATGAAAGAGCAGAAAAGGTTTTTGTAGTTATAATTACAGATGGTTATGAGAATGCAAGCAGGGAATTCACTTATCCCATGATAAAGGAGCTTATTGAATCTAAAAAAGGCAAAAACTGGGAATTCATTTTCTTGGGCGCAAATATTGATGTTGCTGAAGAAAGCATGAGAATAGGAATTGCACGGGACAGAGCTGTCAAATTCAAAGTTGACCCAAAAGGAGTAAGAGCGAATTACAGCGTGATGAGTGATGTGATCTGCAAATTCAGGGATATAGGTTCCATTGATAATGATTTGCAGGAAAAGATAGAAGAATCAAGAAAAAACAGTAAATCCAAAAAGTAGAGGGTAATTTTTACAATATTAGGATTTTTAACATTTGGATCAGCAGTTGCTGGATGCATAATTCCGATACTCGCTACAGTGCCGTTTCTCCTGATATCTTCCTTCTGTTTTATGTAGACTTATTGACTATCTTCATTTGGAAGGATATCCATGCTATATAGAAAACACAGTATATAACGAACAGTAGACTACTTATAGAATCTTTTCAAGACATGCATAACCTGAATATCCGGTAATGGTCATGTTTTCCCTTAAATAGAAATTCAATGCTTTACTATTACTTGAAATGCAATATAAGTAGGGTTCTTTGTTTTTTGTTTTGAATATGTAATCCCTTGCATGCGATAAAAGAAGTTTACCAAGTCCTCTGTTCTGATGAGCAGTATCAATTGCCATAATATCGATTTCAGTATCTTTCAGAATGTACATGCCTACTAATTCCTTATCCTTAAGCATAATAAAACACTCTTCAGTTTCCCAGCGTTTTCGCAGTAATTCTTTGTTTTTTTCATAAATGCCCTCATCAGGATTTGAAAATGTATGAGCCAGAGCTTTATCAAGCATTGTAACAGCCTGGTCAAGATATTCGGATACATACTTTATTACTTTAATATTTGAAGGCATAATGTAAGAAGGATAATTGGCATCTACTAAATATCTGAGTTCATATGTCTTGTGCCCTCTTGCCTGCCAGGGAAGCATATTGAAAAGCAGATGTTCTAAGTTATCATTTTCAGGGTAATACCATATGTTTGTAAATGAGTTATGTGTGTTTCTTGCTTTAATAATCAGCTCAGTTATTTCGTCAGCTAAATCTAAAGGCATATCTTCACTAAATGCAGTAATTATTCTCAAACAGCCATTGAATATACAGGAGCAGAAAGTTCCGTACTTATCATTTTCCTCATAATAAAGCTTATCTATAAATCCTGCAAAGTCCTCACTGCCAGAAGCTCCTTTGAAAATCCATAACTCCCCGCAGTCGATTTTTTCTATCAAGGCTTCAGCTTTTTCTTCTTCCATTTTTAATTCGAATTTTCTAAATCCCATAAGTATTTCCTCTATATGATTTATTTAGCTAATAAGCTTCAAAAGAGAAGATGTTGCAGTTGTTTAAACCTTCCCATGTAAGCATATTATCTATCTTAACACCTTCGATATTATCAGAAATGTCAAGATTTATAAGTCTTTGATGATTATCCTTTATTTGATAAACAATTGTCCATATTCCATTTTTCATTATAGATATATCACCACTTTTCAATAATCTCTTTGGCATTTTCCTGTCATATATATCTATGTTATAAGAAAAAGGCATGTTCTTTTCTATCCTTTCCAGTTCGCTGTCTACTACAATCCTTATTTTACTGACATTGCATTTTCCTGTCCATTCGATAGAAAGCGTAGAACCGTTCCAGTGATTGGTTTCACCGATAAGGTTTCTTTCTCTACCATTTAGAAGATATTCGAGCCCTTTACCATCTTTGCTATATTTCCCTTTTAATGTATTAACTGAAATAGTCTTTGACAGAGGAGGAATGAAACAGTCATCTTCCATGAGACTATCTTGCAGCTGTTTAATGTATTTTTCATATACTCCTCTTGGAGTAGTATTGTTTTTTATAGCAATAGAGCATGCAGTTCCGACAGTCTGGCCAAGAATAGCGCATGTACCCATAACACGTGTAGAGGACATTGCAGCGTGGGATGCGCTAATATTTCTTCCTGCAAACATCAGATTTTCAATATTTCTACTGTATAAGCATCTGTAGGGTATCTCGTAAGGTTGTGGAGCAGGGTGGTAGATGGTAGGTTTGCCTTCATGTAAAAATCCTTCAGGATTATGGTCATCCATACTCCAGCCTCCATACGCTACTGTATCAAGGAAATTACTTCTATTCTGAATATCATTCTGATTCAGCACATAATCACCTAGATATCTTCTGCTTTCTCTTTTTCCGGGAAGGAAACCCATCCATTCTAAAGAATAATTATCCGCACCATAATAAGCTTTATTCTTTACATAATCCCATACCGCTGCTGATAAACCGATAAGGTCATCACGTATTTTATCTGTATCATGTATAGAATCCTGCGTTCCTCCTAATTCCAGCCACCAGAAATTTGTGCATCCTTCTATGCTTGCTCTTCCTCTGTACGGCATTAACTTTGCAAAATCAAACATGCTTTCATATTCTTTAGCATATTCTGATGGTATATATTCAATCTTCTTATTATGCTTTTTTACCTGAATAAGACAGCTTAATCCCATTGTTTTTGAATCAGCTGTCTCTGGTTCAATTGATTCATTATACTGTTCTGATGATTCTCTTCCTATTACATAATCTGCTTTAACTAAGTCAGCTAATATGCTGTCACCGGAACAGTCCGCAAAAATATCTGCATAAACTTCATGAAAAGTCTCAGAGGTTCCCTGCCATCCTTTTACATAAGTTATTCTGTTCTTTTCTGTCTTAGCATCATTGCATGAGCAGTTTAAAAGGCAGGTTATGTTTTTGTGCTCCTTGACTTTTGAAAATAGGACCATGTCCCACATGCTGTAATTTTTCTGAGGATTGTGATATATATTTTCTAACTCAATTTCTTCAACTATACCGCTTTCTCTTAATCCTTTACCATCAGCTCTGTCAGCTCCGCATATATGCATCCTTATCTCTGATGATGCATTACCTCCAAATACCGGTCTGTCATGCATTAAAACAACACTCATACCATGCCTTGCTGCCGCTATGCTTGCGCAGATGCCTGCAATGCCTCCGCCTATTACGCAAAAATCCGCTTTATGGGTTATATGTTTCATGACCACCTCTTTATATTTTAATTATGCAACCTAATGGTAAGCAATAATCTTAATTCTCTAAAAACTTGCTTACTGCATTATTAAAGTCATATGGTTTTTGGTAAGCTATAACATGAGTTCCTTTTATAAATACAAGTTTGGAATCAGGTAATTTGGAAGCTATAAGCGTCGTATGATCATGCTTAATCATATCATTTGTTCCTGCTATTACCAATGTCGGTATTGAAAGATTTTTTAAACAGTCAGGATCAATATTCGGTTCATTAACCATCAAGGCAAGCATTTCTGCATTTTTTAAAGCTTTCGGATTTTTATCAGCTATTTTTGCTATAAGTTTGTATGCAAGTATGATAGGGAACTGATAAACTTTTTTTACGCCATCAGGATTAAGGTTTGCTCCATTCAGTATAAGCTTTGTGACATAATCAGGGTATTTAAGAGCAAACAGAAGCGCTATATTTCCTCCGTCGGAAAACCCAAGGATGTTTGCCTTATTAATGTTATGTTCTAAAAAGAATTTGTGCAGGTCTTTTGCAAACTGTACGAGTGTAAAAGGAGCATCTCCCCTTAAGGAAGCTCCATGACCTCTCGTATCGATTGCTATAACCCGATATCGTGAACTGAAGAAGTCAATCTGATGTTTGAAATATTTATTGCTTTCACCGTTACCGTGAAGAAGTATCAGAATATCTCCAGTTCCTTTTTCAATGAAATTTAGTGATATATCCATTGTTATTTTCCCCTGTAGGCAATTATATCATAATGATATGAAAAAAACCTTTCTGCTATTAAGCAAAATATGTTTTTCTGGCGGAGAGGGCGGGATTCGAGCCCGTGTGCCGTTTCCGGCAAACTGATTTCGAGTTAATATCGGTCATAGCTTCATTACATGAACAGTTAAATAAGCAGGTAATATTCCTATATTCTTTAACTTTTGAAAAGAGGACCATATCCCATAAACTGTAGTTGCAATGAGGATTATGATATATATTTTCCAGTTCGATTTCCGCAAGAATACCTCTTTCTCTTAAAACCTTTGCCATCAGAATCTTGGATGATGCTTTGCCGCAAAAAAACTGGTCTGTCATGCATTAAAACAATATTCATGGTTACTTCAAAGGGAATGCATGACATTTTTAAAAATCCCTTTTCCTGATGATTTACCATCATTGTTCACAGCATTAAATTATATTTTTTTCAAAAACTGGTGTGGATTTATAGAGGAGAAGCAATAAAGACATAACATCACGTAGATACCCTTTTCACAAGCACTATAGGAGTGTAAAAATTAGTTTTGCTTTGAGTTAATCAGTAGTGACTAGTTATGTGAAATACAGTATATTTTTGTATTCTTTTCTGTTATTATTAGTATAATGATTTACCGTTAGAAAGAGTTTTGAAATATGGCAAAAAGCACGATTAATCTTGATAAATACCTGAGCGATGGTATTGAAGCTCTTGTTAAGGATGCTGTCAGAGTCACTCTCAAAGAACCGAAGGAAAGCATTTTCATGATGTCCTTCATGAATGCATGCAAAAAAGCTGCACTGATCCGCAGCAGGCATGAGATAACCGGTGAACATATACCTTCATTCCTCATATCAAGTATTACAAGCAACTGTAATCTTCACTGTAAAGGATGCTATTCAAGAGCAAACAAAGGATGTTTTGACGGTGAGGATAATACTCAGATGACCAAAGAGGAATGGCTGCGCATTTTCAAAGAAGCAAATGATATGGGTGTGAGCTTCATACTGCTTGCAGGGGGCGAACCGCTTATGCGTAAGGATGTCATACTTGCCGCAGCCACTGTAAAGAGCATACTTTTTCCTGTTTTTACTAATGGAACAATGATAACGGATGAATATCTGGGTATATTTGATGATTCCAGAAATCTGCTTCCCATCTTAAGCATAGAAGGCAGTGAGGAATATACCGATGCACGGAGAGGATTGGGTATATACAGAAAATTGATGGGTATAATGAAACGTCTTCATGAAAAAAAGATAATATTCGGCACTTCAGTCACAGTAACGAAAGATAATCTTATGGAAGTGGTTTCAGAAGGCTTCATTGATATCCTGAAGGATAAGGGGTGTAAGATTGTTCTTTATATAGAATATGTCCCTGCCGATGGGGAAGATGTGGAGAATGCCTTTGACGATCCGGAACGCCTGCTTATGGAACAAAAACTCAATGAACTTAGGAATAAGTATAAGGACATTATATTCATATCATTCCCAGGGGATGAAAAAGCATCCGGCGGATGCCTTGCTGCAGGTCGAGGATTCTTTCATATCAACGCAAACGGCGGCGCGGAACCGTGCCCGTTTTCTCCTTATTCAGACACAAATATCCGGAATATCCCTTTGATAGAAGCGCTTCATTCACCTTTATTCAGGTCGCTGGATGAAAAAGGATTTCTCACCGGCGAGCATGCCGGAGGCTGTGTGCTGTTCGGGAAGAAAAAAGACGTCGAAGAAATCGTCAGTACGGATGATAAAATGAAGAGACCATAATGCAGAGCAGATTTTGTCAAGACGTGTCAGGACATGGAGAATCGCAAAATTGCTGAAGACCGACAATAACAGGAAGCGATGGAATTCAAGAGCAATCACCTTAAGAATAACTGTAACAGAAGGTTCAAGGTGATAAGATAAAATATGTGGAATGGCAATTGCTTAATCAACTGAAAAGAATTAAAATCACTTATATGTAATCTGGAAATTTAGTATATATGAAAGGCTCGTGCATTATGGAAAAGCAAAATGTACAACAGACACCTAAAGAAAAATTCATTCAGTTTATTAAATTCACGATGTTCTCCATATCAGCCGGACTGATACAATTTGGAAGCGACGCGCTCTTTTTTCAGGTATTCCGCTTCAGCGAATGGCTGAGTTATCTTTTAGCTCTTATATTGAGCGTCGTATGGAATTTCACCCTTAATAGAAGATTCACATTCAAATCTGCTGAAAACGTACCAAAGGCAATGGCTCTGGTCCTTGCCTATTATGCGGTGTTTACTCCGGTAAGTACATGGTGGACAAACGAACTGACCGGACCAAGCGTAGGCTGGAACAATTATCTTGTACTTGCCATAACAATGGTTACTAATTTCATTACTGAATTCCTGTTTCAAAGATTCGTCGTATTCCGCAAATCGATAAATACAAACGATATTGCAAAAAGGGAAAATAACTTTATAAACAAATAATGACAATCACTTGCTTATTTTCTTTGAAGTGTTCAAGTATGCGAACCAATAACCGAACCCTATAACAGCTCCGCCTATAATATTCCCTATTGTGACCGGGATCAGATTGGAGACAAAAAACGAGCCCCAGTCAAGACTGCCTGTGGTAATGCCGTACTCATTCGAACACATAATCCCTGTAGGGATATAGTACATATTTGCCACGCTGTGCTCAAATCCAAGGAGGACGAAAAGCATCACTGGGAAGAACAATGCCGCTATCTTTCCGCCGGCAGTTTTTGATGAATAAGCCATCCAAACCGCAATGCATACAAGTATATTGCATAATAT
>JAAYBX010000202.1 GCA_012729955.1 Clostridiaceae bacterium | reverse complement strand
GTTCCGCGTTGGTGACGGTATCCGGCGCGGAAAACACATCGTAACGGTGGCCATGCTCGATGACGATCTCATTTCGGTCGCCCGTGTAATACGCGCCGAGTCCTTCGGCATCCCTGGCCTGAACGATACCGGGAATAGCTTCCTGCAAAACGTCGGCCTCCAGCGTCATGTCATGGTTCCCGATCACGTAGACGAGCTTGATGCCGCTGTCGATCAAGTTGTTCAACTCGTCAATCACGCCCCGGTTGTTGGCGATCACGTCCTTGTAGAACTGGTTTTGATCCGTGTATCTGGGATAATAGACGGGCAGAAACCACTCGTCCAAGAAATCACCGGCGATCACCAGTTCGCGCACGTCTTTGGTGTTTTGAAGGCGCTGCAGGAAATCAATGAGCAGAGGAAGGTTTTTCAGCGTCTCGGTATAGCGGTCCTCGATACCGAGGTGAATGTCGCTTATGACGACGATCTTATTTTTCGTACCGCCGGATTCCCACAAGGCGGCGCTTTCCGGCGCTTCAGCTTTCGCTGCGTATACGGGGGTGACGAGCGCCAGGGAAACCACCATGCAAAGCGCCAGCAATAAAGAGAGAAACCTCATTTTCATTCCTCCAACGATTCAATTTTCGACCGGATCTCCGTCGTGGAGAACACGGTGTTGATGAGGCTGCCGGTATCGTCCGCGATTTCCAGGGCGCCGGAGCAAATATAGGAGAAGAAGGGCGATACTGGCACCTAGCCTCATTGTGATTGAAAAGCCCGCCAGCAATCTCTAACAGGCTTTTCTCAAGTGTGGAAAGTCCGAGATAACCTCATTGCGCAGGGACGATGATACCCGCGGATACGATCTCCAAATGGTTGTCTTCCAAGACAAGCAGTTCAATTTGCCGCGCTTCGATAGCTTCGGCCTCCCAATTGCGCTTATAGTTAAGCGTGAGTTCTACTGTGTCACTCGTCTTTGTTGTCCCGATAAAGCTTGCGACCCAAGTGCCGCCTGCACCAACAAGCCCTTCTGTGTTTTCATCGGGCACGTATTCCTGGGTAAGCAGCTCAAATGCGCCTTCATTGGAAATGGAATATTCCCAAACGTAGCCGGTCGTTGGATTGGACGGTAGCCTAATGGTCAGAACCTCCTGCGCTTCGCTAAGCTCATACCAAGGGGATTGCACCTCAGAGATAACACTGGAAAATTCGACCGTCAACCGCTTGTCTTCTGAGATATGCACCGCAGCCCAGCGCGTATCGGCAATGACGTCTTCCCAACCGCGCTTGTATCTTAAGGTGATTTCAACGTCACCAGGCTTCTTACCGATAAAACTGGCCGCCCAGGTACCGCCCGAGCCTATAAGATCCCCGCTGTTTTCGTCGGGTATATACTCCTCCTTAACGAGAACTAGTGACTCTTCATCGGAAATCGTGTACTCCCACGCATAGCCGGTTGAAGGATTCGCGGGCAAGGTAAGGGTAAGCACCATCTGCTGCTCATTCAGCTCATACCATGTTGTCGCGGGCTCCTCAGTAAAGCCGCACACAGGGAAAGTTAAAATGAACATCAGGACCAGGATAGCAACCAACAGCTTCTTCATGGACTCTTCCTCCTTCATCGTTCGTGTTATAGACTTTCCATTTGTTATTGGAGCTCGATAGCAAAGACATCACCCGCTTTTCCGATCAGAGCGATTTTGCCTTTTGCGGGCAAAACGGTTGTGTTGTTATTGCTGACCGTCGTGAAATTGACGCATACTCCGTTTTCATCGTAAACCGCGTACGCCGCGTCTTTTGGCAGAGTTACGACCAAAGTCTTCCCCTGAACTTCGGATCCGACGGTATAGTACTGCGCGAAGCCGTCCGCCCCGATAATAGATGACCCCGTTTGGGAAGTCAGTTCGGGGATAAAGTCTTCCAGAATGAGGACCATGTCATTCGCGTTTACGTATTCCCTGCCGTCCTTGACAAAGAATTCGAGGTCTGTGACATCGCGGAACTTCACGGTATTGACGGCGCAATTATCGTCGACAATCT
>JAAYBX010000152.1 GCA_012729955.1 Clostridiaceae bacterium | reverse complement strand
TCAAGGTATTGGTTATGAGTATACATCAGATATTGCAAGAATGGACAGACAGAAAAGTATGATTAAAGCAATAATTAAGAAAGCTTTAAATATTTCAAATATTTCAAATGTAATTGATGTTGCGAAGAATAATATAAGAACAAATATTGGAAAAGAAAAACTTACTTCATACATAACTTTTGCCATGAACCTAAATATCGATAAGATAAATTTTCACACTCTAGATGGTTTTGAAGAAATGAGAAAAACGGGAGTTATTGATGAGGATGGGAACGAAATTGAACTAAGCTACTTTATTACGAAGGAAGAAAAGATCAGGGAGCAGCTTATATCTATTTGTGAATAGCTGTACTTGACAAAAAACTTCTTTTGGTATTAAATAAATCAAAGTAAAGGATGTGTGCTTAAGGTTTTTTACTATTCTATAGCATGTATCATAATGTAATCGTCTTTTACATTTATCTGTAAGAGACTTTTTTGTAACAGGAGGATAGAATGAAGATTTCAATACCAAAAGGTACTAAAGATATATTGCCAGGTGAAATTGAAAAGTATAAATATATACAGAAAGTTTACGCAAACTTATTAGAAAACTTCGGTTTCAAACAAATCAGATTTCCAGTATTTGAACATACAGAACTATTTCAAAGGGGAGTTGGAGATACTACAGATATTGTTCAAAAAGAGATGTATACTTTTAAAGACAAAGCAGGAAGATCAATTACATTAAGACCAGAAGGTACTGCTTCAGTCGTTAGAAGTTATATAGAAAACGGTATGTCATCATATCCTCAGCCAATTAAACTCTATTATGATATTACAGCATATAGATACGAGAATGTCCAAAAAGGAAGATACAGGGAGTTCAATCAGCTTGGTGCGGAAGTATTGGGTTCTGATTCTCCTAATGCAGATGTTGAGATATTAAATATGCTAAATTACTTTTTTTCAAAATTAGGAGTTCAAGGATTGAAGCTGCATGTAAATAGTATAGGATGTAAGGTATGCAGGACTAAGTATAATGAAATGCTAAAGGAATTCTTTGCTGATAAATTAGACAATATGTGTGAAGACTGTAAACAAAGATATATAAAGAATCCAATGAGGTTAATAGATTGCAAACAAGAAAAGTGTTCAGTTATATCAAAAGATGCTCCAATGCTTATAGATAATCTATGCGATTCATGTAAAGAACATTTCGAAAATGTTATTAGAGGCCTTGACGAAATGAATACACCATATATTATTAATAAAAGAATTGTAAGAGGTCTAGATTATTATGTTAGAACTGTATTTGAATTTATTGCAGAAGGTATTGGAGCACAAGATACTGTATGTGCTGGAGGCAGATATGATGGGCTTGTGGAGGAATTGGGTGGTACAGATACTCCAGGCATAGGGTTTGCTATGGGATTGGAAAGATTAATCAGTACATTAGAAAAATCTGGTTTTGTACTTCCATACGAAAAAAATCCTGTAATATTTATTGCATATATCGGAGAAAAAGCATATAAGGTTGCTAGAAAAATAGCAAATGAACTTAGAATTAATGGAATATACTGTGAAATTGATATTAATGACAGAAGCCTAAAAGCACAACTGAAATTTGCCGATAAGAAAAATGCTTTATACAATGTTGTTCTTGGTGAGAATGAAATAGATACTAATAAAGCAATAATTAAAAACATGTCAACTCAGGAAATAAAAGAAGTCAGCATAGATTCAATTACTAAGAGAATTATAGAAAATAAGATATGAGGTATGTTATGGAGAATATAAAAGGAATTAAGAGAACCGGATACTGTGCAGAATATGATATTAGAGATATTAACAAAAAAGTAGTACTTATGGGATGGGTGAATAGATCAAGAAATCTTGGAAGTATTATTTTTTGTGATTTAAGAGACAGAACTGGTCTAGTTCAGGTTGTTTTCAGACATGAAAAAAATGAAGTACTATTCAGAAAAGCTGAAAATATCAAAGCTGAATATGTAATTGCGGTTGTAGGTACTGTCAGTGAGCGTGAAGATAAAAATCCTAATATAAAAACAGGTGATATTGAAATTGAAGTAGATGAATTAAGAATACTATCTGAAAGTGCAGTTCCAGTAATTGATATAACAGAAAATACTGCAACAAATGAGTTATTAAGATTAAAGTACCGCTTTTTAGACCTTAGGAAACCTAAACAGCAGCAATATCTTTTTATGAGAAATAAAATCGCTAAATGTGCTCGTGATTTTTATTCAGAAAATGGATTTATTGAAGTTGAAACACCTGTATTAACTAGAAGTACTCCTGAAGGAGCAAGAGATTATCTTGTTCCAAGCAGAGTTAATCAGGGTAAATTCTATGCACTTCCACAATCACCTCAATTACTAAAGCAGCTTCTAATGATATCAGGGTTTGATAGATATTATCAGATTGTGAAATGTTTCAGAGATGAAGATCTTAGAGCAAACAGACAGCCAGAATTTACTCAGATTGATCTGGAAATGAGTTTTGTGGATGTTGATGATGTTATATCTGTTAATGAAAAATTTATACAAAATCTTTTTAAAGAAACTTTGAATGTCGAACTGAAAATACCATTTTTACGAATGACATATGAAGAAGCTATGAACAGATTTGGAAGTGATAAACCTGATGTAAGATTCGGTATGGAACTAACTGATATTTCCGATATAGTAAAACAATCAGATTTTAAAGTATTTACTGATGCATGTTCAAATAATGGATCTGTAAAAGGAATAAATGCTAAGGGTTGTGCTAATTTTTCAAGAAAGGACATAGATAAATTAGTTGAATTTGTAAAGGATTACAAAGCAAAAGGTATTGCATGGCTTAAAGTTGGAAAAGATAAGGAGATAACCGGTTCAATAACGAAATTTTTCACAGTAGAACAGCTTGAAACAATAGCTGATGCATTTAATGGTGAAGAAAACGATTTGATTCTAATAATAGCTGACAAGAATCAAACCGTTTATGATTCATTAGGGGCATTAAGGATAGAAATAGCCAAAAGGCTTAATCTGATTGATAATAACAGATATGAATTCTTATGGGTAACTGAGTTCCCTCAATTTGAATTTAATGAGGAAGATAACAGATATTATGCTAAGCATCATCCATTCACAGCACCTATGGATGAAGATTTGGAATTTTTGCATACAGATCCAGCTAAAGTTAGAGCTAAAGCGTATGATATAGTTTTAAATGGAGAAGAAATAGGAGGTGGAAGCATCAGAATACATGATTCAGATTTCCAGGAAGAAATGCTTGGCGTTTTAGGATTTACAAAAGATAAAGCTGAAGAATCTTTCGGTTTCCTTCTAAATGCACTAAGATTTGGCACTCCTCCTCATGGTGGTATGGCATATGGTCTTGACAGACTTGTAATGAGCATAACAAAAACAGACAATATTCGTGACGTTATAGCATTTCCCAAGATACAAAGCGGTGCATGTCCTCTTACTGATGCACCAAATGTTGTTGATAATAAACAACTGGATGAATTAGGCATCTGTTTAAAGGAAAAGAAGAATGAGGATTAGAAAATACTCAAAGATATCTGCATTTATTTTAATATTGCTAAGCTTCATAATATTGACTAGTTGTAAAGCTATTAAATTTCCAGTTTATCTTTATGGTCTGATAGATACTCAGGGTAACTATATAGTTGAACCTGAATTCACAGGAATAAAGATTGGTAAAGAAGGGTTATACCCTATAAGGCAGGGTTACAATGAATATTACAAATGGGGTTTTTGTGACAAGACAGGAAATGTCGTTATAGAACCACAGTATAAAGATGCAAGTATGTTCAGTGAAGGACTTGCACCTGTACAAAAATATGATGAATCAGGTTTATGGGTATTCATTGATAGTCAGAATACAATCGCTTTCGAGAAAGAATTCAAGTATGCTTTGCCTTTCTCTGACGGACTTGCTTGCGTCCAGTCTTCTGCAAGAGATGCTACTTACAACCTTTGGGGATATATTGATATAACAGGGGAGTATGTTATAACTCCTCAATTTCAAGCCGCAGCTTCCTTTTCAGAAGGATTGGCAAAGATACAGGAAGGATCAGGAGTTGCAGGATTATGCGGTTACATAAACAAATCTGGGAAGATAGTGATTGAGCCTAAATATTCATATGCAGGAATTTTTTCCGATGGTTTTGCTTCAGTGAAATTAAGTATGGACGAAGAAACAAATGATGCGGGTTACATAGACAGAGAAGGAAATATTGTAATACCTTTAATGTACTATAACACTTCTACATTCGATGACGGATTAGCACCTGTACTGGCTGGTGAGTCATTTGATAAAGCTTTATATGGTTATATAAACATAAATAATGAATTAGTAATTAAACCAAAATACTATATGGCATATTCATTCTCTGAAGGTCTAGCTGCTGTTAAAACAGACTATTATGAGAACTCAGGCTGGATGTATATTAATACTGAAGGTAAACTCATAATTAAGAATGATTATAGTTCTGCTTCATCATTCATTGATGGCATAGCACCAGTAGGAATGGTTATATACAGATGATGTTTAATAATGAATGGGATCTTACCAATGTAATTGATATAAGCAAAACCAAGCTAGCTGAATCCATATTAAGACTAAGGAAAATAGATAATCTGGAAAAATTTCTTTATCCAAAACTTTCGGATCTAAATGACCCTTATTTAGTTAAAGATATGGATAAAGCAGTCGAACGAATTATTGAAGCAATTGAAAATCAGGAACTTATCCTTATATATGGTGATTATGATACTGATGGTATTACTGCTACAGCGATAATGTACAGATTCCTTGAAGATAACGGTGCATATGTTAACTATTACATTCCGAAAAGAGAAGAAGGTTATGGATTAAGCATTGATGTGCTAAAAAATATCTTAAATGAAGAAATAGGTCTGATTATTACCGTTGACTGCGGTATACCATCTTTCGAGGCAGTAGATTTTATTAATGAAATCGGTATTGACTGTATAATTTCTGATCATCATACACCTCAATCAAGACTGCCTGCAGCATATTGTATTATTTCTCCGAAAATTTCAGACCAGTATCCATTCTCTGATTTATGCGGAGCAGGAATTGCCTTTAAGATAATTCAGGCACTGTGCATAAAACTAGATTTAGGATCGGTTTTTGCAAGATATATTGATTTAGCTGCATTAGGTACCATTGCTGATGTTGTACCATTAAAGGATGAAAACAGGATAATAGCTAAAATCGGAATGGATAGTATAGCATCAACGGATAATATTGGGTTGAGAGAACTTTTAAAGCAGTCATATCCATATGGATTTGATAAAATCAATTCTGCTCATCTGATGTTTAATATAATCCCAAAAATTAATGCTTCAGGAAGAATGGACACTGCTGAACATGCTATAACGTTGCTTCTTTCAGATGATATAGATGAATGCAAAGTTTTATCTGAAAAGTTAATAAGATTCAATGAGGAAAGAAAGGTCAGACAGAAGGAAATAACTGAATCAGTTATAAATGCAATAGATAATAATGACGACTTAAAAAATGACCTTGTACTTGTTCTTGCAGATAATGATTGGGATTTAGGTATACTCGGTCTGGCTGCTTCCCATATTGTTGAAAAATACAACAGACCTTGTATTTTGTTTGGATATGATAAAAATAATGCTGATAATAATGATAATAAACCAAAACTGCTTAAAGGTTCCGGCCGCTCTGTCGAGAATTTTAACTTATTCTCTGCATTAGAGTACTGTGGAGATGATCTTCAGATAACATATGGAGGACATAAAATTGCTGCAGGCAATATGATTGATGAGAGCAAACTTTCCAAGTTTAGAGATAAAATCAATGAATATGCTAGAAGTATTGGATTTTCAGTATCTGAACATAAAATAATATGCCCAGACTTCAGAATTGATATAGAAGATATAAATGTTGAAAATGCGCAGATTCTGTCATGTATGGAGCCATATGGTTGTGAAAATGAGTTGAGTAAATTCTTTGTTGAGAACTTAAAACTGAAAAATATTCAACTTATAGGTAAGACAAAAGATCATCTGTCATTGTCTTTTATTAAAAATGGGAAATATATAAACTGCATCTCTTTTAACAGTGCTGTTTATAAAAAGCTTTTTTCTATGGATGCAAGCTATGATATTATTTTTAAAATGTCTCTTAATACGGTAAGAGATTCAAATTCGGAATTTATGAGTGAAAGAAAATTCGTTAATTGCGAGATAATTGATGTACATATGAGGGAATTAAAATCTAAAGTTGCAGATAGTCTTATAAAATACATTAAGACAGATGCGAAAATAGACAGAAACAGCATTTCTGAAACATATAAATATATTAAAAAATCTTCTCTTCCTGTCAAATTACAACTTGAAGACATTCCTGATATACCGCAATTTCTGATTTGTCTTGATATTTTGCAGGAATTAGGTATTATTAAATACAATAACATAGGCTATAAGTTCATATTTATAAATGAACTTAATGATAAAATTAAAAAAGACCTTAATGCATCTTCAACCTATATGAAGATAATGAAAGGTAATAAAGATGGATAATTATGAACAACTGTATACAAAGTTAATAGATGAAATCAAGTTATATAATCCAAATAGCAATTTTGATTTAATTAATAAAGCCTATAGTATAGCTCTTGAAGGGCATATGCAGCAAAAAAGAGCATCAGGTGAACCATATATTATTCATTGTATTGAAGTAGCTAGAATAGTTGCTAGCCTTGAATTAAACTCCAAATCAATTGCAGCCGCATTACTGCATGATGTTATTGAAGACACTAGATTTACTTCTAATGATATAAAAGAGATGTTCGGCAGCGAAGTAGCTCTAATTGTTGAGGGTGTCAGCAAACTGACAAATATACCTTTGCAAAGCCAAAAAGAACAACAGGTTGAAAATATTAGAAAAATGTTCATGGCTATGAGCAAGGATATCAGAGTTATCATTGTTAAGCTTGCAGACAGATTGCATAACATGAGAACATTGGAATATAAGACTAAAAAGAGTCAGATAGAAAAATCGAAAGAGACTATGGATATATATGCTCCAATCGCTCATAGATTAGGTATGTCTTCTTTCAGGATCGAACTTGAAGATCTGGCTTTTATGCATCTTTATCCTGAAGATTATGCAGATCTTTCATTGAAGATGGAGAAGAATAAAGAAGAGAGATATAATTTAATTGATAATATAAAAAATGAACTTGAAATTGATTTAGATAACAATAAAATTGAAGGTCATGTAGAAGGAAGAGTGAAACATTTATACAGTATATACCGCAAAATGGTTTCACAAAACAAATCTCTCGACGAAATTTATGATATTTTCGCATTACGAATTATTGTAAACAATATTAAAGACTGTTATTTTGCTTTGGGAATGCTTCATGAAAACTATAAGCCGATACCTGGAAGATTCAAAGATTATATAGCAATGCCCAAAAAAAATATGTATCAGTCTCTGCATACTACACTGATAAACAAAAAAGGCAAACCTTTTGAAGTTCAGATAAGAACATGGGAAATGCACAGGGTAGCAGAGTTCGGTATTGCGGCACACTGGAAGTATAAACAGAAAATTGACGATGCAGAACAATCATCATCTTTGGAATGGATTTCACAATGGATGGAATGGCAGAAAGAGACAAAGGATGAAGATGAATTTTACTCAAATCTAAAAAATGATCTATTTGATATGGAGGTGTTTGTTTTTACACCTAAAGGTGATGTCATTAATCTGCCATATGGTGCAAACACGATAGATTTCGCTTATCATGTGCATTCTGCTGTGGGAAATAAGATGGTAGGAGCAAAAGTAGGGGGGAAAATGGTTCCTGTTACTTATACTCTTCAGACAGGTGATATTGTTGAAATTATAACATCTAACACATCAAAAGGTCCTAGCAGAGACTGGCTGAAACTTGTAAAGACAAGTCAGGCAAGAACAAAAATCAAACAGTACTTCAGAAAAGAACGAAAAGAAGAAAATGTTGAAAAAGGAAAAGATCAATTAATAAAAGAATTAAAAAGGCAGGGACTTAATCCAGTTGAGTTACTAAAACCTCAGTATTATGAGAAAGTAATGGAAAGATATAATTTTCAAGAATTAGAAGATATAATGTGCGCAATCGGATATGGCGGAATTACTTCAAACAAGATTATATCAAAACTTAAGGAAGAGTACAGGAAAGATCACAAAGAAGAACCAGTTGTAAATATTCCTGATATTACTGAGAATCTCAGAAAAACTAAAAGCACAGAAGGAGTAATAGTAAAAGATATACCTAACTGTATGGTTAAAATCAGCAAATGCTGTAATCCAGTACCAGGAGATGATATTATTGGATATATTACAAGAGGAAGAGGCGTATCAGTACACAGAGCAGATTGTATTAATATTATTAACGATAAAGAATATGAAGACAGAAAGATTGATGTTTACTGGAATCTTAATTCCGATGAATCATATGAAACTCAGTTAGAAATAAAGTCATATGACAGACCTAATCTTGTAACTGATGTAATGAAGCTTTTATCTGAACAGAAAATACAATGTAATGGGGTAGAAGCAAAATTAAGCAAAGAAGGGTATGCTGATGTAAGAATTCTGGTCATGATGCGTAACAAGGATGAAATTTTGGAACTTAATAGAAAACTTCGTAAAATATCTGGTGTATTCGATATTTCCAGATTTTCGAAAAGGCAGAAACTTAGATGATTGCAGTTATTCAAAGAGTATCTAAAAGTACTGTTCATATAGATGACGCATTGGTATCACAAATAAACTCAGGACTTAATGTGCTTCTCTGTGTTACCCACGATGACATAGAAGAGGATGTCTATTATCTTGCAGATAAGATAGTAAGATTAAGAATATTTTCTGATCAAGAAGATAAAATGAATCTTTCCTTACTTGAGATTGGTAAAGAATTAATGGTAATAAGCCAGTTTACTTTGGCTGCTGATACAAGAAGAGGCAACAGACCTTCTTTTACTAATGCAGCAAGACCAGATAAAGGTGAAGAATTATATAATCTATTTGTGGATTATATACAAAAAAAATATAGTATTAATGTTCAAAAGGGAGTATTTGGTGCAAAAATGACTATAAATATTATCAATGAAGGCCCCGTTACAATTATTATTGACAGCAGTAAAAATAAAAGGAAACAGTAGTATGCAAATATTTAAACTGACAAGTCCGATGCTTTCATCAAATTGCTACATTGTAATATCGCATAATGAAGCTATTGTAATAGATCCATGTATAGAACCTGAAAAGATATTAAATATTACGAATGAGCAATCATCTCATATTTCAAAAATTATATTTACCCATGCTCATATAGATCATATATTTTATGCAGAGACTTTAAAAAAAATCACTAATGCGGATACATATGGTCACAAGGGAGATTATGATCTTTACAGAGATGAATACAAGAATGGATCAATTTTATTTGGAATGCACAATAAATTCGAAGTTTATGATATTGAATTAACTGACAATTCCATTATCAGCATAAATAACGAACATGCAAAAATAATTCATACTCCAGGTCACACAATGGGATGCATATGCATATATGTCGATAAAAATCTTTTTACAGGTGATACCTTGTTTTATGAATCAGTAGGAAGAACTGATTTAGGTACTGGTGACATGGATATGCTTATGGATTCAATAAGAAATAAAATATATACTCTTCCTGATGAAACAATATTATTACCAGGTCATGGTATCAAGTCAACAATAAAACACGAAAAGGAGAATAATCCATATGTCTATCAGAGTAAGCAGTACTGAGCAGTTATTAGAAGCATTAAGAAATAAAAATAGTGAAATTATCTTGAATGAGGGAGTATATAATCTTGATAAACCTCTACTTATAGCCAACAGTGAAAATATCCTTTTAAGAGGAGAAGGCGATGTTATCATAAGTGGAGCCTCAAAAATTTTAAAAAAAGGTGAATATCCTAATAGCATTTTTGTTAATGGAAAACGAAGGAATAAAGCTTCAGCATATAAAGTTCAGGCATCTGCCTGGAACAGATGCGAAAGAGATGATTTTATTTTTTCTAATCCTGCTGAAGAATATGAAGACAGAACTATATATAACGGATTTCTTACTAATCACAAAGAATTATTGGATGAAAACCCAAAAAACATTGAGTTTTATTTTAATGTAGGATGGAACCAGAATATTGCAAACGGTTATATTTCTGAAAAAATAGATGAAAAAATTTATCTTGGTTTAGAACAATCACAATTTAGAATGCTACAGATGAAAGGTTTAAGAGTTGGAGCACCTACTGAAATTAAAAATATAAGATGCGCTTTAGAAGAAGGTACATTCTATCATGATAAAGTTAACTCTATAATTGAATATATACCTACAGAAAATGAATCAGCAAATGGATATGAAGTGCTTTATCCTGTTGTCGAGACATTAGTTAATATAACGAATTCAAGAAATATTATTTTTTCAAATTTATCCTTTAAGTATACAACATGGCAATATCCTTCAAAAAACGGCTTTTCAGAGATACAGTCAACTACATATAATGATATTGAAAAATCTGGTACTGACATATTTACTGTTCCAAAAGCAGCTGTTTATGTAGATTACAGTGAATCAGTAAGTTTCACTAACTGTAGATTCACTAATTTGGGAGGAACAGGAATACATTTTGGAAGAGGCTGCAAGAATAATAGTATTTTATCTTCTGAACTTTATGATATTGCAGGGGGAGCTATAATAATTGGTAATTTTGAAAATAGTGATGCACATCCGAATAATGAAAAACATATAAATTTCAATACTAAAATCGAAAATAATGAGATTCATGATATTGGTATTTTATACAATGGGGCATGCGGTATACTTGCAGGTTATGTAAATAGTCTGAAAATATATGAAAACCTGCTTTATAATATTGCATACACGGGAATTTCTGTTGGATGGGGATGGGGAAGACCAGATCCTTTTGCTAAACTGATATTCAATACTGACGTAATAGAACCATATACAAAACCTACTATATTAAAAAATAACCATATTAAAGGTAACGAAATACATCACATAATGCAACAGATGCATGATGGAGCAGGAGTATATACATTATCAAACCAGGATGGATCTGTTATCGAAGATAACTATATACATGATAACACTGATGCTGAGGACGAACCTGTTGAAAAAATATATGTTAAAAAATCATATCTTCTCGGTGTTACTACAAGATTGGGAAGATTATCTAAAAGAAAAGGTTTTCCTGGAGGTATTTATCTTGATGAATGCAGCAGCGGAATTACTATAAGAAACAACAGGATAGAAAATGTTGCAGTAAATTATTACTATCACGATACAGGTGTTCCTGGAATATTCGAATCAAATTCATTCGATGTGGAAAAATTAGATAATCCAATATTGAGTTTTGATTAAGGACATGATTGACACATTTTAATATTAGTAGTACAATAATTAGAAATTTATGAGGTGAGACATGGCTAAGATATACGAAGAAATTTCTAGAACATTCAGTGAGTATTTACTTATACCTAATTTGACATCTAAGGATTGTTATCCTGACAATATAAATCTTAGAACTCCCTTGACTAAGTTTAAAAAATACGAAGAACCTCAAATATGCTTGAATATACCTTTTTCATCTGCAATAATGCAATCTGTTTCCAATGATACCCTAGCAATTGCTTTAGCGAAAAGAGGAGGTTTGAGTTTTATATTTTGCTCACAGCCTATTGAATCTCAAGCTGAAATGGTAAGGAAAGTTAAAAAATTTAAAGCAGGATTTGTTATATCAGATTCAAATCTTACTCCACAGCATTCTCTTAAGGATGTAGTTGCATTAAAATCAAAAAGCGGTCATTCAACAATACCTATAACACATGATGGCTCATCGCAGGGAAAACTGCTCGGAATTGTGACCAGCAGGGATTACAGGGTTTCAAGAGATTCTCTGGATAAAAAAGTTTTCGAATTTATGACTCCTTTCTCAAAATTGATAACAGGGAAACTAGGTATTTCTTTAAAAGAAGCTAATGACATTATATGGGATCATAAATTAAACTGTCTTCCAATTATTGATGAGTCTGATAATTTAAAATATCTTGTTTTCAGAAAAGATTATGACGAGCATAAAGAAAATCCTATGGAGCTTCTTGATCATGAAAAAAGATATATGTGCGGAGCAGGGATAAATACTAGAGATTACAAAGAACGTGTTCCTGCGCTTGTAGATGCAGGTGCTGATGTGCTATGCATAGACTCATCTGATGGATTCAGCGAGTGGCAATACGAAACAATAAAATTTGTAAAAGAAAGTTATGATGGTAAAGTTTTAGTAGGTGCAGGCAATGTTGTCGATGCAGAAGGATTCAAATATTTAGCTGATGCAGGTGCTGATTTTATTAAAGTCGGGATTGGTGGCGGAAGTATCTGTATAACAAGAGAACAAAAAGGAATTGGAAGAGGTCAGGCAACTGCGGTTATAGATACTGTAAAAGCTAGAAATGATTATTTTGAGGATACCGGTATATATATACCTATATGCTCTGATGGCGGTATAGTTTATGATTATCATATAACCATGGCTTTAGCTATGGGAGCAGATTTTGTAATGATGGGCAGGTATTTCGCAAGATTTGACGAGTCACCGACAAAGGTAATAAAATTAGGCAATAATTACGTGAAGGAATACTGGGGAGAAGGTTCCGAACGTGCAAGAAATTGGCAAAGATATGATGTTGGCACTGATACGGGTATAAAATTTGAGGAAGGTGTTGACAGTTATGTGCCATATGCAGGTAAACTTGCTGATAACCTGAATAAGTCTATTGCAAAAATCAAGAATACTATGTCAAGTTGCGGATCCAAGACAATTAAAGAGCTTCATGATACAGCAAGGATTTCTATGGTTTCATCTACAAGTATAGTTGAAGGTGGCGCACATGACGTCATATTAAAGGATAAAACCGATTTTTAATGCAAAAATACATATTCGTTAAAGGTGCAAAAGAAAACAACCTTAAAAATATTGATGTTCTTATACCAAAAGATAAATTGGTAGTTTTTACAGGAATATCAGGTTCAGGAAAGACTACTTTAGCTTTTGATACAATTTATGCTGAAGGTCAACGAAGATATGTCGAAAGCTTATCTTCATATGCACGCCAGTTCTTGGGTTTAATGAATAAGCCTGATGTAGAATTTATTGAGCGTTTATCACCTTCAATTTCAATAGATCAGAAAACTACAAGTCACAATCCAAGATCTACAGTCGGAACAATAACAGAGATTTATGATTATTTAAGGTTATTGTATGCAAGAATAGGGATTCCTCACTGTCATATATGTAATAGAGAAATCAGCTCACAATCTATCGACCAGATAATAGATCAGATAATGGAATACCCTGAAGGAACAAAAGTAATGGTTACTGCTCCAATTATTAGAGGTAAAAAAGGTGAATTCCAGAAACAACTGGAATCTCTTTTAAAACAAGGATATTCTAGAGTAATTGTTGACACAATACAGTATGACCTTAATGAGAGCATAATAGACCTTGATAAAAATAAAAGACATGATATAACCATAATAGTAGACAGACTTATTATTCGGGAAGGAATAAGGAAAAGACTTACTGAATCTGTGGAAATTGCTTTAAATGAAGCTGATGGTATCGTGCTTATAAATAAAGATTTAAGTGAGGATATTTTGTTTTCCACTAAACTTGCATGTCCTGATTGCTCAATCAGTATTGATGATCTTACTCCAAGAATGTTTTCATTTAACAGTCCATTTGGAGCATGCGAGAAATGTACTGGGTTAGGTATATTACTAAAAGCTGATCCTGATCTTATTATTCCAGATAGAAACATCTCTGTTATTGAAGGAGCATTCACAGTTGCCGGATTATCCTTTGAAAAAGGTTCTATGATGTATTCTATATATAAAATGCTATCAGATAAATTCGGATTTAAAATGCATAGTTCATTTAATGAACTGCCTGATAAAGTTCAGGATATTTTGCTTAACGGCACTGATGGTAATCCTCTTTATGTTGAGTATGAAACAAAAACACGTACATTTTCAGCAAATGAACCTTTTGAAGGAATTTTGAAAATGGTCGAGAGAAGATATAAAGAAACAACACAGCCGTATATGCGAGCATATTATGAAGGATTTATGAGTGATTCTGCGTGTCCTTCATGTAATGGAAAAAGATTAAAACCAGAAGTTCTTGCAGTTACAGTAGGAGGTCTTAATATTTACGAAGTAACTCAGATTTCCGTTAAAGAATGCATGAAATTCTTTTCTGAACTGAAACTTACTCAAATGCATCAGACAATAGCTAATATTTTATTAAAAGAAATAAATACAAGACTGAAATTTCTTGCTGATGTAGGCTTAGACTATCTTACTCTAAGTAGAAATGCAGGTACACTGTCAGGCGGTGAAGCGCAAAGAATCAGATTAGCTACACAGATAGGTTCAGGTCTGACTGGAGTAATTTATATTCTTGATGAACCGAGTATAGGTCTTCATCAAAGAGATAATACGAAACTTTTGAATGCATTGAAAAATATGAGGGATCTAGGTAACACTTTAATTGTAGTCGAACATGATATGGAAACTATTGCAGAAGCAGATTATATAATAGATATCGGTCCTGGAGCAGGAGTACACGGAGGAGAAATTGTAGGAGAAGGCAAGGTTGCTGATCTTATTAAATCTGAAAGATCAATAACAGGTAAATATTTCTCTAAGGAATTATCAATCGACAGACCTGAAAAGAACAGACCTTTAAACGGGAAATTTCTGGAAATATACGGAGCACGCCAAAATAACTTAAAAAATATTGATGTGAAAATACCTTTAGGAATTAATGTATGTGTAACGGGAGTATCTGGTTCAGGTAAAAGCTCATTGATAAATGAGATTTTATATAAAGAACTTGCTTTTGTTCTTAATGGTAAGAAAGTTAAATCGGGATATCACGACAGGATAGAAGGCATGAATTATCTTGATAAAGTGATAAATATAGATCAAACTCCTATAGGGAGGACACCAAGATCAAATCCAGCAACATATATTGGTGTTTTTGATGACATCCGCGAGATATTTGCAATGACCAAGGAATCAAAAGCACGAGGTTATAAAAAAGGAAGATTCAGTTTTAATGTCAAAGGAGGCAGATGCGAATCCTGTTCTGGAGATGGAATAAAAAAAATTGAAATGCATTTTCTACCCGATGTTTATGTGCCTTGTGAAGTATGCAAAGGAAAAAGATATAACAAAGAAACACTGGAAGTCAGATATAATGGAAAGAATATTACTGATGTCTTGGAAATGACTATTGAGGAAGCATATGGATTTTTTTCCAAAATACCGCAAATAGAAAACAAATTCAAAGTACTGATGGATGTTGGATTAGGATATATCAAAGTAGGCCAGTCATCAACAACACTGTCTGGCGGAGAAGCGCAAAGAGTAAAGCTTGCTTATGAATTATCGAAAAGAAGTACAGGTAAAACTATGTATATCCTTGATGAACCTACTACAGGTCTTCATATTGATGATGTAAAAAAATTATTAAAAATAATAGACAGACTCATAACAGCTGGCAATTCTGTTGTTATTATTGAACATAATCTCGATGTAATTAAATGTGCTGACTATATTATTGATTTAGGTCCAGAAGGCGGTGATATGGGAGGTAATATTATCGCTAAAGGTACTGTTGACGAAATAATGAAATTCGAAAATTCATATACAGGAATGTATCTGAAAAAATATCTTGGATTATGAGTTTTGCATAATTCACATATATTTCACAAATTAGTGTTAAAATAGGTTTAACCTAAACTAGGTAAAGGAGGACATAAGATGAGATTATGTGATATTTGCAAAAAGAACGTAGCTGTAGTATTTGTAACAAAGATACATGATAATAAGCACACTCAGATAGGTTATTGCATACCATGCGCAAAAAGATCTGGAATATCTCCTATTGATCATCTGATTAAAGAATCTGGAATGTCGGAAGAGGAACTTGGTAATATTAATAATCAGATGGGACAATTTTTACAATCGTTAAATATGGATGATATGGCGTTACCTAATAATTTTCAAGAAAGTGTATTATCTTCAAAACAAGATACATCTAGAAAGACCAAATTAAAAGAACCAAAAAAAGATGACAAGAAAAAGTTTCTTGATATATTTGGAACAAATTTAAATAAAAAAGCAGCTGAAGGGAAAATAGATAATATTATAGGCAGAACAAAAGAAATTGACAGAATGGTTCAGATATTGAACAGACGTCAGAAAAATAATCCTTGTCTGATTGGAGAAGCAGGAGTAGGTAAAACAGCAATTGCTGAAGGATTAGCAATGAGAATAGAAAATCAAGAAGTCCCTGCAAAACTGTTGAATAAGGAAATATACATGCTGGACATGACCGGAATAGTTGCAGGTACTCAATTTAGAGGTCAGTTTGAATCTAGAATGCGAAGTATAATAAATGAAGTTAAGGAATTAGGGAATATAATACTTGTTATTGATGAGATACATAACATTATATCTGCAGGAGATGCAGAAGGCGGAATGAATGCAGCTAATATTTTAAAACCTGCCTTATCAAGAGGCGAAGTTCAAATTATCGGCGCAACAACGATTGATGAATATAGAAAACATATTGAAAAAGATTCTGCTCTTGAAAGACGGTTTCAGCCGATTATGGTTGATGAACCTTCAGTAAGTGATACCATTGAGATACTTCATGGAATAAAAAAATACTATGAGCAGTACCATTATGTAACATTTAGCGATGAGGCAATAAGACAGGCAGCAATATTATCTGAAAGATATATATCAGACAGATTTCTACCGGACAAAGCGATTGATGTTATAGATGAAGCTGCATCAAGAGCGAATTTGAATAATGAAGCTTTAGTTAAACTTCAGCTTCTGAACAATGAGTTAAATGATATTCTGCAGGAGAAAGAGACTGCAGCATCAGCTGATTCAATCGATGATTACAAGCGAGCAGCTGAGTTAAAGGAAAATGAATGCAGAGTAAGAGAAGATATTCGTAAGTATCAGGAAATAGCTGATAAGACTGAAGTAACTGTTATAGATATTGCGAATGTGATTGAGTTGTGGACAAAAGTGCCAGTTACTAAAATAACACAGGTAGAATCAGCATCGTTACTAGATCTTGAAAGAAAATTAAAATGTAAAATAATCGGTCAGTCACAAGCTATCGAAGCAGTAGCAAAAGCTGTAAGAAGAGCAAGATCAGGCATAAAAGTTAAAAAAAGACCTGCATCATTTATTTTTGTAGGGCCGACTGGTGTTGGTAAAACATATCTTGCAAAGATATTAGCAAAAGAATTATTCGTAAACGAAGAATCAATGATAAGGCTTGACATGAGTGAATATATGGAAAAACATTCTATATCAAAACTTATCGGTTCACCTCCAGGCTATATCGGTTATGATGAAACAGGACAGTTAACAGAAAAAGTAAGAAGAAATCCTTATTCATTACTGCTTTTTGATGAAATTGAAAAAGCTCATCCGGATGTATTCAATATACTATTACAGATTTTAGAAGATGGTAGGCTCACTGACAGTAAAGGAAGAGTCGTACAATTTGAAAATACTATTATAATAATGACTTCTAATGCAGGAACTTCATACAAGAATAACGGTTTCGGTTATGTCCATGACAAATCTGATGCTGGTGAAAGAGTAAGAGAAGCATTAAAGGAAATATTCCGTCCTGAATTTTTAAACAGAGTTGATGATGTGGTTGTATTTACAAGCTTGAGTGAGCAGGAAATTTTTGAAATAGGCAAATTAATGGTAGATGAATATTCACTTGACTTAAAAGAAAAAAATATTTTACTTAAGGTTAGTGACGATGCAATGAAATATATTATCGGAGAGAAATATGATGATAAGTATGGAGCTAGACCTTTAAGAAGAAGCATACAGACCAATATAGAAGATATCCTTTCTGAAATGTATATAAAGGGAGAATTGAAAGATGGAATGATGGTAATGATATCTTTAGAGAATGGAACCTTAAAATACGAGTGTATATAAATGCAATCTTATCCCACTCTTAACCAATATTTAAGAACGGAATTTAATAAAAAAATGATAAAGCTTCCAATTGATGGAGGCTTTTCATGTCCAAATCGGGAAAATGGTAATAAAGGATGTATTTTTTGTTCAGAAAAAGCTAGTGGGGAATTTACATATTCTGATATTTCAATTAAAGATCAGATAACTTCTCAAATTAAAAGGTATAAAGATATTAATAAAACAGATGATCAAACCGGTTATATAGCATATTTTCAGAATTTTTCAAATACATATGACACTCCTAAAGTATTAAAAGAGAAATATGACGAAGCATTATCAAATGAGAATATTAAAGGTATTGCAATAGCTACTAGACCAGACTGCATAAATGATGATATTTTAGAGCTTCTTAAATATTATAATGATATTACGCATCTTTGGATTGAACTTGGATTTCAAACATCAAACGAAAACACTGCAAGATTTATTAACAGGGGATATGATAATATTACTTTTTCTGAATGTGTAAAAAAACTTAATAAAAATGAAATTAAAAGTGTTGTTCATGTAATATTCGGTTTACCGAATGAAAAATATGAAGATTATATCTCAACAATAAAATACATTAAAAAAAGGAATATATGGGGTATTAAAATACATTCTTTATATATACAGAAAAATACTTTACTATTTTACAATTA